>JALOMK010000085.1 GCA_025455505.1 Bacteroidales bacterium | reverse complement strand
GAAGTTCACGGCATACTTATCGTTGACGACGGTGTTGTTAAAGGCTGTAAAAGAATGCATCGGTCCGCCGGTGGGGTCGGTCCATACGAGGAAGCCGCACTGCCCGTTCTTCGATCCGTCGTTAATGCTTATGTTGTCGTGGGCAGTGTTGTGGCACCACTCAGTTGCCCCTCCGTACTGGAAGATGCCATAGCCGGCTCCCTCGTTGAAGGCGGAAACGTTGTAGCGCATCACGGAATATCGGATGCCGCCGTCGAAGTCAAAGCCGCCGCCGTCCTTTCCTTTTGGAGAAGTCTTGTTTTGGTGGGCATAGCAATACTGGATTATGACGCTGTCGCACATGTAGGCCCATATTCCTACCGGACCATTCCCCTCGCGGGGCATGTCCCAGCCGTTGTTCATTGCCTCGCAGTGCTCAATAAGTCCGCCAGTGACGCCTCCTATGAGGATGCCGTTGCCGCTGTGATTGTTTTTTATTGCAGGACAGCCGGGATTGTTGTCAGCTATGCAGTGACCTATGTAGAGGCCGCGCATAGTTTTATAGAGCGAACCGTCGGCGCCGTATTCGTTTTCACCCGATTCAACGTTTATGCCGCAAAATCCATTATCGCTGCTGAAGCAGTTTGTGATGCGTATGTCTTTGCCGCCGGTTATTCTTATTCCGCTGTAGAGAAATCCATGGGCAGAGCAGCTGTCGATGGTGCTGCTTTTGCAATTCAGAAGCTCAATGCCGTTTGTTATATTGCCTTCAAGTCGCCCCGAGCCCGAGGCTTCAATATTTCTGACAACAATGTGTGAGCAGTCGATTGCCAGCAGTGCGAGCGAGTCACCCGATTCAATCACAGCCCTTGAGCCGCCGTAGGATGAAATTGAAACAGGCTTTTCTCCAGTTCCCGCGAGCCTTGAAAGACGCAGTGATCCCCTGTGTTTCTTTCCCCCGGCAAGCAGGATGGCGTCGCCGGCCCTTAATTCAGCCGATGCTATTCTCTGAAGTGATTTCCAGGGCGCTGAAACTGAAGTGCCGGCATTCTCATCTCTGCCGGTTTCGGGATCTATGTAGTAGCTTGTTGCGGTGCTTATTGCTTCCTTCTTCTGGCTGCATGAAAGAGCAAAAAAAGATACAAGTAACAGGAGGCTTCCCAGGTTTTTCATTGGATTCAGATTTGCAGTACTATAATACACAATTTTTCAGACAATAGGAAGAACCTTATTGTTTTCCACTGGCGTACAGAACCATGCCTTTATGCACACGTCATGAGACAAACGATAAAAGGCATACTACGCGCGGTCCTATGCGCCGTAACCCTCAACAGAAACTCGTATTCCGGGCTGTCTATTGAATATTTCTATTTTAATCATTACTTTCACTCGGCATGCACTATGAACGAAAAACCATTCAATTGAATAGATTTTTTCGTCATGAAGACCAAACAGCGGAATGAGATGGAAAAGGTTCAGAAAATAAAGATGAGCATCGACACGGTCGTTTCCTTGTCCGACAGCGAGTTATCGGATTTCTGCAGTGCCTTTCAGACCAGGAAGCTTAAGAAGGATGAATATTTCCTGAAAGAAGGCCAGGTTTGCAATTTCGTCGGCCTGGTAAGCACCGGCGTACTTATATATTTCAAAAGCGTCGACAATGGCAATGAGATAACAACCGATTTTGCGTTCGAATGCGATTGGGTTAACAATAACCAGAGCCGCCTTTCAAATAAGCCATCAACAATAAATATCCGCGCCATCGAAGAAGCAGAATTATTTGTAATAAGCCAGGATGACCTGGAGGGGCTCTATCTGAAGATACCAAAGCTGGAGCGCATGGGCAGGATACTCATGGAACAGGCATATCTGAGAATTGTGGAGCAGACAGTTGACCTGCAGGTTCTTTCGGCAAAGGAACGTTATGGGAACCTCATTAAAAAGCATCCTGAAATACTCAGGAAGGTCCAGCTCTACCATATTGCCAATTACCTCGGCATCGCACCGAAGTCCTTAAGCCGGATAAGGAAGGAAATTTTCGGATAGAAATCATTTGGTAACATTTGTGGAGCAATCGGCCAGGTTCTCCTCCCAATCTTTGTATCGTTAATCTTAAAACATTATTGATATGAAGACAAAACTTTTCCTGGTTGCTGCAATTAGCTTAATGGCAACAACAATTCAAGCCCAGCCCGATTCGACAAAGGGCACTTTTCTCAAACCGCTTCCACGAAACTACCAGGTGAAACAGGCACTCGAAGTTGAAAGCCTGTTCCCGATGTTTTTTACAGGGGGTTACCATGTCGGACTGGGATACCGCTACGAAAAGGTCAGGGTAAGGGTAAGCGTCATCAACGGCGGAACTTACGACTGTGAACCTGCCGGTACCGAAAACTCCTCTCCTGAATTCAAAAGATATTACAAGACATCACCCGGCTTGTTTTTAGGATACAACATTTGGAAAAACCTTGAGGTTTACTCCTTTCTCGAGTTTCACACATTCGAAATAGAACAGGTGAGCACAGGCCTTAAGAGAGATATCCACAGTACAGATTTCGGAGGAGGCATAAGCTACCAGTTCTTCTTTGGCCGTCATATTTACCTGCAGCCGGGCTTTCATGTTTACCTGAGAGGCGATAAAAGCGCCGATTTCAACGGGACAGTTTACAACATCCCCAATGTCGACCTTGCACCCGTAATCAGAATCGGGTACCGTATCTGGAGTAAATACTGAATATCCTTCACCGGTCAGTAAGCGCAGACCCGCAGAGAGTTTCAGCAATGTTTGCTTTTGAAGATCATTTCCGCTAATTTAAAACCGGTAAAAGAGCATGTACAAAAAAACAATCAGAAACATACTGGTAAAAATCACTGTCATGGCTGCAATTACATCATTTACAACATCAAGAAGGGCTTTCCTTCAAAAGAAATCAGAAGAATTTTCCTCACAACCCTTAAAGAATGAAAGTGTGCTCACCGTACAGGAAATCGCTCATTTGCCTGTTTGTGTGCAAAAATACCTCGAATATACAGGGGCAGTCGGAAAAAGCAAACCTCAGAATGTCTTCATCGAATTTGATGCTGAGATGTACCGGAAACCAGGAGACAAACCAATGAAATCGCATTCCGTTCAGTACAACTTTTACAGAAATTATTCCCGCCTTTTCCTGATGAAGGCCAGAAAAATGGGAATTCCGTTCAGTGCCCTGCATGTTTACAGGAATGAAGCGGCCACATTCAGGGTAAAGGTGGCCGAATTGTTTAAAGTAGTAGATATACGTGGTGAAGAACTTACGAAAGCCGAAACTGTAACGGTGCTGAACGACCTTTGCATTTTTGCTCCCGGATGTCTCGCCGACAAACGGCTGACATGGAGCGAAGAGGATATGCTTTCTGCAAAAGTCACTCTCAAAAACGGCAGATACCTTGTATCGGCAATCCTGTGTTTTAATGAGACCGGCGAACTTGTAAACTTCATTTCGGGTGACAGGTCCGCACTGCAGGATGACGGAACCCTTAGACAGGCAACCTGGGAAACTCCCGTATCGGATTATAAGTCAATAGATGGAAGAATGATCCCCACTTACGGCAAGACAATATGGAAATATCCTGAAGGTGATTTTACATACGGCGTTTTCAGATTAAAAAGCCTGAAATATAACCTTGCAGACTAATTCATTAACAACTAATTCAAGAAAATACATCGCCCAAACTCTTCCTGCAAAACTTTTCTTCCTGTGCATGGAGCGACGTGCTTGCAAGGATTTTCTCCCGCAATGTCACCGAAGCCGATCCTGAATATGTAACCGCCTGAGCCTGCTCATTGACCTCCGGTTTTAAGCCTTCCGTCAATTTTAATGCGAAAATGTTCCTCCTAAATCTATTAATGTGTTATTTTTAATAAACATATTAAGCCCTGCATGAGCAGACCGAAAAGCATTATTAAACTTCCGGGAACAATAATCGTTGTAATCTTTCTTTCGCTGCAACCCCATACTGCCTGCCTCTCTCAACAGGCAAGCGGGGTAGCGGAATTCAATACAAAAATTTCTTTCGACGGTAAATCGGTAACGGAAGATGTCTCTTACCTCATCGCCGTGGGCGACAAAAATTATGACTACCTGTCGGAAATCTCAATCGCATACGACAATGATGCAAAACTAGACATATCGGAAGCAGTTGTCCTGGATAAATCAGGATCAGTACTCCGGAAGCTTTCAAAAAAGGAAATTGAAACACGCAGCGACATATCCGATGGTTCTCTCTTCGAAGACGATCTTGTAAAGGAATTCACACTCCGCTGGAACGAATATCCCTACTTTATTAGATACTCTTACAGGCAAACCCATACGAATTTTGTCTCGCTTGCCTTCTGGAGCCCTCTTGTAAATTCAACAACACCAACCCTTCTCGCAACTCTTTCTGTAGAAATTCCCCGCGGCACTGCAGTCAGGTACCGCAGCCGTGGAAACATCGGCTTCTCAGCCGATACTCTAGACAAAACCGTCGCTCTCAAATGGACAGCCCGCGAGGTAACACCGCCTGCCGATGAAAACTACTCTCCTCCATTTCGTGCCATTGTGCCATTAGTAGAGGTAATTCCTTACTCTTTCAACTACGGAGTCACCGGATCCCTCGACTCCTGGGCCAGCTACGGCGAGTGGCACGCCAAAATCATCTCCGGACTTCTCACACTTCCCGAAAGCGAGAAACGAACAATCGAGAAGCTGATTGCAGGAGCGACGGACAAACGCGAAATTGCAAAGAGACTCTATTACTACATGCAGGATAACACCCGCTACATTAATGTTGCAATTGACGAGGGCGGACTTATACCCTATCCTGCCTCCTACGTGTGCAATAACCGCTACGGCGACTGCAAAGCCCTGTCTGTTTATATGATGGCTGCCCTGAAACATGCAGATATCGAATCATTCTACACACTTGTTTATGCAGGCGACTATGCTTATCCCGTAGATAATGATTTCCCCTCGCCAAGGTTCAACCACGCCATGCTTTGCCTGCCGCTCGACGGTGACACATTATGGCTCGAAAACACAAGCTCCCTGCTCCCCTTTGGATATAACAGCAGCCAGACAAGCGGCAGACACTGCCTAGTCATCAACGGCAGCAAAAGCACCCTTGTCTACAGACCCCTGCAAAACAAAGAAGACCTGCTTGTCAACTCACTGATCACAATCAAACCCGAAACATCCGGCAACGGAAAGCTTACAATCAGAAAAAACCTCAGGGGCAGCGACTTTTCCAGGTATCTTCATGTTAAAAACGACTTCACTGACGCCGAGAGGGATGAAATAATACGCGATTATGTGGGCCTTAAAAACGAGATAATCTCCTTCTCTATAAATCATTCCGGACGCGACATCCCCTTTCTGTCAATTGATGCTGAACTAAGGGTCCCTGCCCTGCTCAGGAAGATCGGCCCGACACTAGTATTTGGTTTTCCCGCCTCTAAGATCCTTAAACTAGAGAAACCTTCCGACCGCACCCTTCCGGTTGTACTCAGCGCACCCCGCTTTATTCGCGATTCAATTTTAATAAGCCTTGTTAACCTGAAAGACTATACCGTAAAACTGCCACCCCCTACCGATATAAAAAGCGATTTCGGCTATTTCACACTGAAATTTTCGTCCGACGAGGGACAGGTTCTTATAGAAAGGGAAATGCTGCTCGAAAGTGGCATTATAACTAATGAACAATACCCCCGGCTCTATGATTTTGTTGAGACACTAAGTGAATCGCTGAAAAGAACATCCGTAATCTTCAATATCAAACAATGAAAAAGTCAATTGCATGCATCGCCGTTTCAGTGTTTCTCCTGCCTGCTGTTTTTTGTCAGGACGTGTCGCACGAATTCGGAAAGTTCAGCCAGGAAGAGATAGCCATGACTACATTTGCAAGGGATCCCCAGGCTGAAGCTGTCGTTCTTTCCGATGTCGGTGAGCTGAAATTCGTTGATGCAAGAAACGGTTACGAGCTTGAATTCTCGCGCATTAAAAAGACAAAGGTGCTTACACGGGCAGGCATCAAATACTCAGAGGTGTCAATCCCGCTTTACACGGGAAACGACGGACGGAGCGAAAGTCTCAAAACCCTTATTGCAAAAAGCTACAACTTCGAGAACGGCGTCATGAAAGCCACCAACCTGAATCCCTCCTCAGTCTACGAAGAACGCCTTAACAACAGGTGGATAGTGAAAAAGTTTGTATTCCCCGACGTGAAACCCGGAACAATAATGGAGTACCTCTACATCATGACAAGCCCCTTCCTCTTCAACCTTCCCGAATGGGAATTCCAGGCAAGAATACCAACTGTCTACAGCAAGTATACCCTTTATGTGATCCCCTTCTATGAGTATGCATTCATTGCCCAGGGCACAAACAAATTCGACATCCAGTCGTCAACAGTTGACAAGAACTTCCGCACCTTCGGGGCAGTCGATGAGGTAATGGGCCAGCAGGTTGGCACAGGCGTGAAGTTCCAGCAGATGGTGCATGTCTACGGCATGAGAAATGTGCCAGCCTTCCGCGATGAGTCGTACATCACTTCTGTTGACGACTACATAATGAAGATTGAATTCCAGCTTGCGAAGTTCAATAATCCCTACGGGCCGAAAGAGGAGATAATGTCAACCTGGCCAAAGCTTATTGAAGACCTGATGAGAGCCGAGGAATTCGGGAAATACCTGAGGCAGAGCGAGAAGAATGCTGAAAAGGCTGTCGCGGGCATCAAATTCACCGAAACAGGAGACCTGGCAAAGGTCCGCGAGATAATTAACAATGTAAAGACTTCCTATAAATGGGACGGCTACTCGTCTATTTATGCATCGAAAGTGCCTAAGGACTTCGCAGCGCAGAAGACAGGCAATTCAACAGATATAAACCTTTTCCTTATTGCAATGCTCAGGGCCGCCGGCTTCGATGCCGACCCTGTACTGTCGAGCACAAGGGCCAACGGAAGGATAAGCACCCAGTATCCCTTCCTGCATTACTTCAACTATGTGCTTGCCCTGGTAACCACTCCCGAAGGGAAAATCCTCTGCGACGGCACCGATATCTACACAAGGTTCGACAGGATCCCGACACGGTGCATCAACGACAGGGGGCTTATAATTAACAGCAAGGGAGAGAATTGGGTTACACTCAGCTCGGCGGTAATCTCTCTTGATGAAAAAAGACTAATAATGGAGCCCGACCCTCAGTCGCTGAAGTCAAAGACACAGCTGGCAATCCAGGCAACTGAATTCGACGGGGCCTATTACAGGCGGAACTTTGAGGATGATACCCTTGAAATCAGAAAATTTCTTGAGGAGACAGGTTTTTCGCAGGTCTCGAAGACAGGTACCTTCAATTTCGCCAACAACGAAAAATCATACACAATAACATGCTCGGGCGAAACCGAGATTGAACAGATCGACAACAAGCTTGTAATATCGCCTTTCCTTAACTTCTACCAGGGGGAAAACAAGCTCACACAGCAGACAAGGACCTACCCGATCGACTTCACGTACGCTAATACTGAATCGTATAAATGCAACATAAAGATCCCCGCGGGCTACAAGGTTGTGAACCTGCCTGAGAATTACCTTGTCGACAACGACATAGTGAAGATCTTCACCTCATACAAGGCCGAAGGTGATGTCCTTGAAATTGACTGTTCCTACGGATTTAAGAAGTCCTTATACCAGCCGGCAAACTACAGGGATATAAAGATCTACTTCGACACGATTGTCAGGAAATTCCACGAGCAGGTCATCCTCGAAAAGGTCTGAAGCCAGGCTAAGTGTTCGTAGCGGAAATGCTCCATTTAATGCCATGATTCATGGCTTTGCTTTTGTAACTTCAGCAGCTTCACTCAACTGATTTTTAATTCAGTGCCAGCACTTGTCAGTGGACTCAAACCGGCAATCTGTATGTTTACCCGGGCTGTTTGCAAAGAGATACTGTGAACTTCAAAGAATTTAGTGAAAATTTAGTCCTGATTAACGAGTTCCAAACAGTACTGGCATGAAATCAAAAGTAAAAATAACAGGCCAATTATTATTAATATTTGCATTAACAGCGACTGGATTCGCCCAGGAGCAGATCATTGAAGTGAGTTTTGCCAGAACGGGGGGAGATGAAAGTAACAGCTCCAAAACTCTAAAGAGTATAGTAAAAGTCCGCGGCATAAGTGAACAGTATGCTACCGGCGGGCTTTACCTGATGACACATTACGGAAACCAGGAAG
>JALOMK010000084.1 GCA_025455505.1 Bacteroidales bacterium | reverse complement strand
GAGATCCGAGAGTCCCTTCCCTGTAACAATTCCCATCCTTGCATTCATTTCCTGGATAACCAGAAGCACGACAAAAGAAGGTATAAGGGTCCATATCAGGTTATACCCGTACATTGCACCGGCAACTGAATAAGTTGTTATTCCGCCGGCGTCGTTGTCGACGCTTCCTGTAATAATGCCAGGTCCAAGAATGGCAAAGAATATTGCCAGCTGCCTGAAAAAACCCGTATCCCGGAACTTCCTGCCAAGAATCATCCTGCCCTTTATCTTTTGTTTGTTCTTCTCTTGTTTATAAGGTCTTCAACCACGTCATCAACCACAACCATTCCCTGCAAAAGATTATTCTCATCAGTAACCGGGATTGCAAGAAGGTTGTACTTCGAAATAAGCTCCGCAATGTCATCAACCTTCTGATCGTCGATTAGCGATACAGGTTCTGATTTCATTATCGTACTGACAGCGGTATATGGCTCAGCAACAACAAGATCTCTAAGATTAAAGGTACCAATAAGCTCATCATCCGCCTTTGTGACAAACATGCTGTACAACTCCGCGGCTTCAGGTTTTTTTGCCCTTAGTTCTGCTATTACGCTCTCAACTGTTACTTCGGGCCTGAATGACAGAATATCAGTAGTCATAAGGCTTCCCACAGAATTATCAGCATACTCAAGCAGGTCCCTGACTTCCTGTGACGATTCGGTATCCATCTCATTAAGAAGCAATTCGGCCTTATCATCTTCAAGTTCGTCAAGGATGTCAGCCACCTCGTCAGCCGGCATCTTTTCGAGTACGTCGGCTGCCTTTGTAACCGGGAGATTTTCAACTATATGCACCTGAGCGTGAGGTTCAAGTTCCTCAAGCACATCAGCTGCCTTTTCCTCATCAAGAGCCGAGAAAACCGACATGCTCGACTTTTTCCCGAGGTCTTCCAGGATGTCGGCAAGGTCGGAGGGGTGAAGGGTATTGAGCTTTGAATAGCTCTTGGAGAGCTTAATGTTAAGGTTTGAGAAATCGATAGCCTGCACGTCATCCCAGAGGATGAATTTTGCAGGAATGCTGACATTCATAAATGAAAGGAACATCTTAATGGGAGCTGCAATCCCTATGCGCCTCATGAGGCCTTCAATACCTATGTCAACCGCAACTGCAAAAGTCCCCGCCGGCAAAGTTGCAAGCCTGACGTCATTCACCCTCACAAGCTTTCTGCCGTTAAGGTCAACAATCTGCTTGTCAAGGATATTCTCGACAAGAAGCATACCGTTATCTACCTCCTCGCTGCTGAGCTCTGTAAGGTCGGAGCAGGTAACATTAAGGTTTTCGCGTGCCTTTACAACACGGAAGTTACTGAAGGCGAATAGCTTTGATTCCCTGCCTATTTTCAGCTTTACCCCGGTAATAAGCTGTGAGTTTGCATCGCTGTGCCCGGGAGCGGCGTTTACAAGAAGGTCCTTAACAACGCCTATTGCATCGCCGTCGGCGCCGAAAGCCTCCTTTCCTATAATACCGCTTAAATAAAAAGTTGTTAGTGAAGTCATAGTCACCTCCGTAATTTTCTGTCTGAAAAGAGGAGATGACCGGTTGCCGGCATACTCCTAATCAGAATAATTAATCGATCTATACGCCGGGTCGTCGTCCATTTTAATTCACAATTTTGAATTCGGGCATAAAAGTAATTCCGGCATATATACTTTCCAAATTAAAAAAGGAAAAAGTTTTCGCCCCGCTCAGAAGATGTTGTTGGAAGCAATTAATCAAAATGATACCTTTGCCCTCCTGCAGGATCATAATCGCTGACACAGAGTAAGGCCCTGCCCTCGTTTGGATTTAAGTAATAACCTGAAAGTGAAATGGCAAAAAAGGTAGCTGCCAGGGAAGTCAGTTCCATGAGGAAGACTGCTGAAACTGCGATAAGGCTTGCACTGTTGTTTCTACTTTTGTACTGGTGCTACGGGATAATCAAACCATTTGTTGACATCATTATATGGACCGGGATCTTTGCCATAGCCCTTCACCCTGCTTACAGCTGGCTTCTTGGGAAGACCGGGAACAGGAGAGGCCTGTCGATAATCATACTGCTTATAATTACATTGATTCTCCTTGCGATACCCGGACTGCTTTTCGCACAGTCGCTGTTTGATGGCATTTCATTCATCAAAAGCCAGTTTGAATCAAGCGACAGGATAATTCCATGGGATCTTGAGGGGGTAAAAGCGTTGCCATATGTGGGAAATTTTCTCTTTGAAAAACTGACCTGGATATCGGAGCACATCGGTGAAGCAGTCAGGCAGTACTCGCCACAGATACAGAAAGTAGTTGTCAGCCTGATATCCTCAGCTGCCTCAGCCGGACTTGCATTCTTTAAATTTATAATATCGATAGCTATTGCAGGTTTCCTCCTGATAAATGCAGGGAAAGCTTCAGAGATAGCAAACAGGGTTTTCCTTAAGATCCTTGGAGAGAATGGTGAAGAATTTGCAGATACTGCAGTGAATACGGTTAGGACAGTGCTCAGGGGCATCCTGGGTATTGCATTTATCCAGTCGTTCCTCTTTGGCATAGGCATGATAGTAGTCGGAGTGCCGGCAGCAGGCTTGTGGTTTATTTTGTCACTTGTCTTGGGGATAATCCAGGTTGGCATTTTCCCGGTTTCAATACCTGTGATCATATATGTGTTTGCAGTTAAGAGTACAGGGACAGCTATTCCCTTTCTTATCTGGTCACTTCTCGTATCGGTTGTTGACAATATTCTCAGACCGGTATTGCTTGGCCGTGGATCGGGCGTACCAATGGCGGTCGTTTTTGTAGGAGCCATCGGAGGTCTGCTCCATTCAGGAGTGGCAGGACTTTTTACAGGGACGGTTGTATTTGCAGTGGCTTACAGGCTCTTCATATTCTGGATTGATGACAGTGCCTCAGGTGGCAGGGATGGGAGCACAGCTGGAAAAGCTGAACCTGATGTTGAAAATTAAACAAGGTCTGATAAGTTTTTGAAATAATATGTCACAACTCGAAAAGTACTTCAGCAGCTTCAGGAAAAACATAACGGGCATTGACGCTGAGATCGATACTCCCTATGGCAGCAAAAAACTTGTCTATGCCGACTGGATCGCCAGCGGCCGCCTTTATAATCCGATTGAGCTCAGGATGCTTGAGGAGGTAGGACCCATGGTGGGCAATACCCATTCAGAATCAACGGCCACAGGCAGGGCTATGACCGAAGCTTATCACATTGCACAGAAGATAGTCAAGGACCATGTAAATGCTTCCGCTGAAGATGTGCTTATATTCACAGGCACAGGAATGACATCGGCGATAGCCAAGCTCCAGAGGATACTGGGGCTGAAGGTTCCCGAACAGGCTATCAATTTCTGCACTTTCACGACAGGGCAGTACGGCAAGTGCAAGGACATACCCAATGACAACAGGCCGGTAGTGTTCCTCACGCATACCGAACACCATTCAAATCATACTTCATGGTTTGAGACCCTGGCCGAGGTTGTGCTTATAGAGCCCGATGCAGATCTTCTTGTAAACCCTTCCGCACTGAGGGAAGAGATCAGGAAATATAAGGAGAGGCCACTGCTTATTGGTTCATTTTCGGCATGTTCCAATGTTACCGGATATAAGCCTCCATACAATGAGCTTGCAAGGATAATGCATGAAAACAATGGATATTGCTTTGTTGATTTTGCCGCATCAGCGCCCTATGTTGACATAGACATGCACCCGGAAGATCCTATGGAAAGGCTCGATGCAATATTCTTCTCACCTCATAAGTTCCTCGGCGGACCCGGCAGTGCGGGAGTCCTTGTCTTCAACAAAAAGCTGTATAAGAACCAGATACCAGACTCCCCGGGAGGAGGAACCGTAAAGTGGACAAACAGGTGGGGAGGCTATAGTTACATAAGCGACATTGAGGTTAAGGAGGACGGGGGCACACCGGGTTTTCTCCAGGGAATAAGGGCTGCGCTTGCAATAAGGCTGAAGGAGCAGATGGGAACTTCGAATATAGCCCTGCGCGAGGAGGAACTGCTTGATATTGCATTTGAAAAACTTGCAGGAATAAAAGGCCTGCATATTCTTGCGGATGGCATCAGGGACAGGCTTGGAGTGATATCATTTTATGTAGACAACATTCATCATAACCTTCTTACAAGCATATTGAATGACAGGTTTGGGATACAGATGAGGGGAGGATGTTCATGTGCCGGGACGTACGGTCATTATCTCCTGGATGTAGATTTCAGTCTTTCAAAGGAAATAACTGACCGTATAGATGCAGGAGATCTTTCGATGTAGCCCGGGTGGGTACGGATGTCGCTTCATCCCACTATGACAAATGAAGAACTTGAATTCATTATTGATTAATTAAAACAGACCGCAGAAAACGCCGGGGAATGGCAGAGAGATTATTCATATAACAGACAGACAAATGAATTCTGTCATAAAGGAAGCTCATTGATATCCGGGCCGGATCCCGGATCATGGTTCAATCTTTAGTTGTTGTTTTCATTAAGTATTCAATCATTCATATTAGTAATGGGAGAAGAGAGTTTCGGACCGCTTTACAGCGAATCAGACAGGAAAATCATGAAAGTTGCAGAGGACTCCCTGGATCCGCAACTCGACAGGGTGCATGAAATAATAGCATATGCCAGGAAGGCCGGACTTAAGAAAATCGGGATAGCCAATTGCACGGCTTTTACCAGGGAAGCAGACATGCTCCGGGAAATGCTTTGCAACGAGGGATTCACTGTTGAGACAGTCAACTGCAAACTGGGAAAAGTTAAGCTTGACGAGATAATTCCTGGATATTCAGGCATCTCATGCAATCCTGCCGGCCAGGCAAAATATCTCGAAGAACGAGGCACCGAATTAAATATTATGATGGGCCTTTGCCTGGGACATGACATGATCTTCACTTCCAAATCAAAAGCCCCGGTTACCCCTCTTGTTGTAAAGGACAGAAAGCTGAAGCACAACACCCTCGGAGCATTCCAAAAGCCATAGCCATAGGAAAAATACCGGATTACCTTAAAAAAAATCCAATTTCCTTTTGTTTTTGAACATATGTTCACTATTTTTGTAGTGAACTATTGATCATAACTGATGTCGCCAAGACCGGTAAGACTTAGGAAAATCAGCAATCCGCCCCTTGTATCGGGATTTAAACCCTACGGAACCATGAAGGGAACTCCTGTGGCGGATATCGTGTTTCTTCACATAGAGGAATACGAGGCTTTGCGCCTCTGCGACTTTGAGATGCTGAATCACCACCAGGCATCTGTAATTATGGATGTATCGCGTCCGACCCTGACACGCATTTATGCCAGGGCAAGGCAGAAAATCGCTCAGGCTCTCGTCAGGGGAAGCCAGATAATAATCGAAGGAGGAAAGATCTATTTTGACAGCGAATGGTATACCTGCGAAGCATGCGGTTGTTATTTCAACGATCCGGAAAAAAAAGAAGCAGTTAGATCATGTCCTCTGTGCAAAAGCTCATCAGTGGCTCCCTGGGATGAGGAAGCAGTAAGACAGGACGAGTTTATAGGCCAATGCAATGATTTTTGCGTATGCACTGTATGCAGACATGAGGCATCGCATACTCCGGGCATACCATGTAAGGAAGAGAAGTGTCCCCGTTGTGGCGGCCAGATGGTAAGAAAAGGTACGCCGCATAGTAAAAAGTTTTGAATTGAGAGTGATGAAAGTAGCTATCAGCAGCACAGGCAACAATTCTGAAAGCAGGCTTGACAAACGTTTCGGCAGGTGTGCGTTTTTTGTAATCTACGACACGGATACCAAAGGTACGGAATACCTTCCCAATCCCAATATTGAACTTGAAGAAGATGCCGGCCAGGCATCTGTAAAGCTTCTTTCCGAAAGAAATGTCAGAATGATAATCTCCGGAGAGTTCGGGATAAATATCAAATCAATGCTCGACAGCATGAAGATCAGGATGATAGTGCTGAAACATCCCGACCGGACCATCGGGGAGATAATTGAAATGTTGAAAAAATAAATTAAGATCATGCCAAACATGAATGGAACAGGGCCTGAAGGACTGGGTGTCATGACAGGCCGCAGAATGGGTCGTTGCACGAACTACGGAGCAAGGACGAAAAAAGAAGAATCGGAAAACGCTGAAAATCCTTCTATACCCGGGGATCTTAATATCCCGGAGAGAGGATTTGGCTTTGGCTTCGGACGCAGAAGAGGCAGGGGAAGAATGTGCCGGGGCGACGGAGGACAAGGTTTGCGTCATCGCCACAGGGGCTGATTTCAGGGTTGTCACTTCACTCATCAGCCAGCGACTGATAAAATCAACTATATATAACGGTGAGAAATTTTACCTGAGGGATTATAACCAGAATATATAATCAGTCTGTCAGGAATTGAGATAATTCAAACTGAATATAATTATAAGCGTATCATGGAAAAAGTAAAAATCGGGATAATCATTTGTGACAGATATAAAACCTGTGCCGGAGGAAAGTGCTTCAGGGCTGCCGAAAAAAGAGAAGGCGCTTTTTCGGTCTGGCGCGATACGGAGATTGAAATAGCCGGATTCACAAGCTGCGGGGGCTGCCCCGGAGGAAATATAGAATATGCTCCCGAGGAAATGGCAAAAAACGGGGTCACTGCAATCCATTTCGCAACCGGATTACTTGTAGGCTACCCTCCCTGCCCCTATATGGAATACTTCAGGGATTTCATAGTATCGAAATACGGTATGAAAGTCATTTTCGGGACCCACCCTGTGCCACAGAAATACTTTGTGACGCATTCTGAGCTGAATACGTGGAATAATGAATTCCTCATTGATTCATTACAGCTTGCCCTGGCTGATGAAAATACAAGGTTGAAATATGACTGAATTATAAAACCATGATGGTTTGCACCCTGTAAAAAATGACATCACGCTTAGGGGCCAGGGAAATACATAAAAGACTAATAAGCAAAGCAACGGAGGAAATCCGGCCAATGCCGGGTCAATAAACCTAATAATAAGATTATGAGTGAACTTTTTGAAAAGCTCCCTATGAACGGGGTAAAAAACATAATTGTCATCGCTTCGGGAAAAGGCGGAGTAGGAAAATCAACAGTTGCTGCCAACCTGGCAGTGTCATTTGCCCGCAACGGTTACAGGACCGCCCTCATGGATGCCGACATCTACGGGCCATCGATCCCCAGGATGTTCGGCATTGAAGATGCCAAACCCGAAGTTGCCAATTTCGGTGATAAGGAACTGTTCTTCCCCGTTGAGAAATATGGCGTCAGCATAATTTCAACAGGTTTCTTCATCGACAGGAACCAGTCTCTGATATGGAGGGGACCACTGGCAGCCAAAGCTCTTACCCAGCTATTTGAAGACACTCAGTGGGGCGAAATAGATTACATGTTTGTCGACTTCCCCCCGGGAACCGGAGACATCCAGCTTACTACAGTGCAGAAACTGAATCTTTCAGGGGCAATAATTGTGACCACACCCCAGGAAATAGCTCTTACCGACGCACGTAAAGCTGCATCCATGTTCACGAAGGAGGAGCTTAAAACTCCACTGCTTGGAGTAATTGAAAATATGTCCTGGTTTACCCCGAAAAGGCATCAGGAAGAAAAATATTACATATTTGGAAAGGGTGGCGGGCACAAACTGGCTATGGAGTATAACACCTGGCTGTTTGGCCAGGTACCCCTTGTAACTGAAGTCGGAGAAGCTGCAGAAAAAGGTCTAACTGTCTTCAGCCAGCCTGAAAGGAACGTGGCAGAGGCTTTCGAGAAAATAACTGAACTTGTTATTTCAAGAACACAGGAACTGAATAAGAATATATCCGGGCAAATGAAATAAATTGAATTACCCGAAAAATGTTCTTTGACATATTGCTAAAACTGATCTTTGATCCGTATCTCTGAAGTAAGCTGCAGTGCCTTCCTGTAAGTGGCGCTGACCCCGCAGTATCTTTCCTCTGAAAGTTCAACAGCTTTTTGTAGTTTCTCCATAGGCAGATTTTCCCCTGAGAACTCATAAATAACGTGCATTTTATAAAAATGTTTGGGATGTTCTTCAGTAGTGTCACCCTGTACAATTACCCTGAAGCTGTTGACTTCAACTCTCATTTTTTTTAGTATGGAGATGACATCCATTCCTGTGCATCCTCCAAGAGCTGAGAGCATAAGCGGTTTGGGGCGGGGTCCGCGGTTTTCTCCTCCGGCCTCTTCAACGGCATCGATTATTATTTTATG
>JALOMK010000083.1 GCA_025455505.1 Bacteroidales bacterium | reverse complement strand
TGCTCCCCATATTGTTTAAGTTCAGACGCCTGCCAATAGATCCGTTGTTTTCAAACGACCAGTCTACCCCTATCCTTCCATATGTTCCGGCACTAAAGGATTTGTTCCTCGCATACTGGTAACTCATCTGTGAAAACAAGGATTCAGTCAACAGGCATGCAAACAGCATAGTCAATGAATATTTTAAGGCCCTCATATCTTATGCTTATTAATATTCCTTCATTGGTATTTATTTTAAATATAGTAAATACAGCTTTATCCATATTGATATATTTGCCAAAACTTTGAACAGATCAGGGATGAAAAAACAACTGCTTATATTTCTTTGCCTTGCAGCAACAACTATTATATCGGGACAGCAGAACAATTCTGTGGAGTCATTGCAGGATACAACCGGAACAGCAGTCAGATCAGCTAATGATAAGCGGAAAAAGGATATAAGACCCTGGAAGGAAAGGATTGCATTCGGAGGCGGAACCTCATTCTGGATAACGCCAGGTCAGACTTATCTTGAACTTTCACCTGTTGTGGCCTACAGGTTTCCTAAAACACTTGTCACAGGTGCAGGTTACAGGTATATTTACCGACACGAGAGGGTAATAGGAAATGATCTCAACGCATACGGACCAAGCTTTTTTGCCAGGATCAACCTGTTGAAAAGGCTTTATCTGTGGACTGAGTATGAATACCTGAACAATGAATACTTTTACCAGGCTGCGGGCGAGGAACTTGCGCGGTATGATACCCATTCCGATTCATGGTTTGCTGGCCTCGGTTATATCAGGAGCATAGGAAAGAAAGGCCGCGGAGGTGTCAGTATCCAGGTCCTGTATAATTTCTTGTATACGAGGGATGAATATTCTCCTTACTATGCCCCTGTAACATACAGAGTCGGTTACTATTTCTGACGGAAGCAGACCTGTATCTTCAGGAGGTTTCGTTCTTTCCGGCGCACAATCCTTCAATATCAGCCTCTCCCCTTACCAGATCAAGCCTTGTAACCCTTGCCCCGGTAATCTCCCTGCCTGATCTGGCTGAAAGATCTTTCAGGAGCAGATCCCTGTTGGCTGGTGTCAGCAGATCAAGCCTGTTATAAACAACAACGATCCTGTCTTCAGAATTATCCTTTACCTTGTCTTTCTTTTTATCCTTCTTATCCTTATTTTTCTTTTTTGCCTCTTTTGGATCAATAGCCGCCGGAACATTCCTGAAATAGAGCTCTAGACCAAGAATTGAAAGTATGACAACCGAATTGAAAAGCAGTGTTCCCCTTATGGGCCGGGGATAATCAAGCATTGCATTTATAGCTGAAACCCCTATTACCGCAAATAGGTATGACATATCCTTTGTCGAAAAATTGTAAGTTCTGAAACGCAGGATTGAGAATATTGCAAAGAGCCCGAGCACCATACCCATCTGAATTTCAACATTCTTAAGGATGACGCACACAAGGAAAACCATGATTCCCATAAGAAAAAATGGAAAAAGATGTTCCCTGTTATTGTGAAACCTCCTGTAAATAATGGGGATAATTATTATAAGCACAGCCAGTTCCACTCCCAGCCGTTGAAAAGCGGAGATGAGAGCATCATTGGCATCCACTGTCAGGGATTCTGAAATCATATTTGTGTATTTTTATTAATCAAAATTATAGCAACCTCGACGGAAATCATATAGTATAGATCCGGGCTTCTCTGCGGTTTTGAAAAACTCATCAAGATACCTGGTCATTCCCTTCTTTACCTTATCACTGAGATAGGGAAAGTCTTCGATAACCTTGTAGAGTTCCGCTTTTTTCGAGGTGAATTCCTCAAGTGCAAGCAGAAACTGCTCATCTGGCCTGCATTCGCCCAGATAGCGTCGCTGGCGCACGGATTCCAGGCCGAGCCCTTCGTAGGGGACGGCATATGGAGCATCCACAAGACCTGAGTAGTCAAAATCATAAGGTATTATGATGCCAAGGTTTGAATTTCCGATGTCCCTGGCAGAAAGAACCTTGCAGTTGTGCTGGTTGGGAACTGACCAGTCTGTATTTCCTATCATGTAATTGAAAATGGCAAGCCTGTCCATGTACATCGGGATAATATTCTTCTGGGTAAGCTTTGGATTCTCAACCGGAACCGCATTTATCCTTTCTGCCAGCAGGTTCAGGGGCTCTATGAAAAAACAGTGGGAATTGACTGTCTTT
The DNA here is from genome assembly GCA_025455505.1 of Bacteroidales bacterium. Taxonomy (GTDB): domain Bacteria; phylum Bacteroidota; class Bacteroidia; order Bacteroidales; family VadinHA17; genus LD21. The sequence continues at coordinate 6,077 of JALOMK010000083.1, read as the reverse complement.
TTCTTCTTCGAAGTATTTATGTAGGCTATTTTGGCGAGCCTGACATTGAAACTGTAGTCAGTAATAACATTGAATAGTTTGTAAACAAGGTATTCCTTAAAGAGAATTTCTTCACTTCCATACTGGCAATGAGTCACAACCTTGATTTTTTCAATTTTCTGAAGGTCATTCATCTGGAATCCGGCCTTTTTGAAATTCAGGCTCAGAGGCGGAAAATCACAGAAAGCATTCCTGAATTCGCCCCTTGATCTCAGGCGTATCTCCCTGTTTACGGAATCCTTTTCGCTGATATAGTAGGTAAGTGTTGCCGGAAGATAATCCTCTTTTGACTTTTTTCGGGTGTATTCGGTCATGTCAAACCTGAGGGCAAGGTTCAGAATGCCAGAGTCACGGAACAACCCAAAATCCTGATCCAGGGTATCGACAGCATCCAGATGCCCGGGTATCGTATCATTCTGCCCGAGAGCGGGCGGTACGATAAATGCTGCAAGAGCAACAAGGATAATCAGACTTTTTTTCATTTTTAATCCGGTTAGGTGCAGGTTAAATTTCTATTTACTTATATAGTCCTTGAAATCGGCAACATCGGTTTCTATAAAGTCAGGTCCTGAATCCCAGACTTTTTTTATATCCTCTGGCTCATTCACGATCCAGACTACAAGTCCGTAACCCTTTTGATGAACAAGATCGACTACATCGGCGTTCAACTCCTCTATTCCGTATTCCAGCGATACTCCCCTGCATTTTGTCGCCGCTGCGTTGTCAAGACCTTTATCCAGATCGCCGAATGTAATAAAGCATTGTCCCACAATTGACTGGTCCGACATCACCTCAAGGAACTCCGGAGAGCTTGATTCAACGAGAACCCTTTTCTCCAGGTTATATTCCTCAACAAGCGAAAGAACTGCATCGGCCATAAGGTTCATCATTTCGCGGGTATTGGCTATCTCACAGTATTGTCCCTTGACATCGAGCGAGATGTATGAAGCAGGATATTCAGCAGCCATAAGCTGAAATACGCTTTCGACAGTGTTATACCTTTCCACTCCGTCGCAGACTGAGTACGACTCGATCTGGGCGTCGGTAAGAGTCTGAAAGCAGCCTACAACATTCCCATCGCAATCATGCACTTCATTATCATGGTCAAGCCAGAGAGTACCATCCTTGCTTATCTGTATATCAAGTTCCACGCCGTCGAGCACACTAAGTCCGTATTCGGCTGCAAGAAGAGTGTTCGGAATAAAATCCTCGTTGAATCCGCAACCACGGTGCATTAATATTTTCGTCGGGATACCCGCGATGGGATTATCCGGCAGGTAGCTGATTTTTTCGCATCCGCCGGTACTAATAAAGGCAATGATCAGTATTATAAGCAAATTGTGTTTCATCTCTTTCCTAGTTTATAAATTACACTTAACCTGACATTGCCATTTACATGTTCGGGATACCCGGCCTCAACATTTTGTTTTCTGTCTGATTCAAGGACCGCTGTAAATATAACTCCGCCCTCGACTCTGAGAGTCAGCACCGGCGACACAGGATATGCCAGCAAGGGCATAACCGGAAGCGATATGTTAGTGAAATGATAGAGATCATCGTCATTAGACCAGTATATGGCACCAAGGGAATAGCCTGCCTTGATTTTCCAGAAGAGGGGTTTGCGGTATGTCTGGTCGAATGAAAGTCCGGCAGACCAGCTTGTCCTGTCGTTCGTTCCGAAATTGTAACCTGCATAAAGCGACAGGGTTGATATCTCCGAATAGTTCCACTGGATCCCGATATTCGTGAGTTCGTAATAGCCCCAGCCGGCGCTGGCTGAAAACCTGCCTTGGGAGTAAAGCGATTCCCCCCAGGCAAGGCACGGAAGCAGAACCAAAGCCAGTTTCAGAAAATTCCGCAACCGTTTTTTCATATATCAGTCTTTTTGCTATTTATGAGCATTTCGATGATTTCTGACAAACGGGGCATCCCGAGATCGCTTATCAGGGAAGGGACGATTTTTGACAGCGAAAACACCTCTTTTATACGGTATAGGTTCATCCTGATCTTTGCCTCCGCCAGTTTACCTTTCAGGTCAAGCCTGTTTCTTTCGGTCTGCAGATCCCTGAACGAGGATATCCCCGAATAGCGGAAATTACTATTTTGTTTCATCTCCCCCTGCTTTATTGAATATAAGGCGAATAACCAGCTGTATAACCGGACGTTCGACAATATGTCGCCGGAAAACAAGGAACAGAGCCAGCAAAATGGCATAGAATGCAGCCACACAGAGGAAGCCCAATGCAGGTGAGCCAAGAAGATCCGCAAAGAAATATCCTGAAGCAACAGACAGCGACAATAATAACAGGAAAACAATGCATCCGGCAATGACGGCAATCAGTAAACTGCTTATTATGCGTGAAATGGCCTCAGCCAGCTGAAGCCTGAACTGATCAAGCTTAACTTCCAAATATTCCTGAATATCATCCTTCAGGTTACTGAAATCTTCAATCATGGGTCAATTAACTAAGAAACTTCCTTCGAAAGTTTGTCAATTTCCTCCCTGAGTTCTGATAGCCTGCTGGCTATATCGCTTCTGACCTTCGCCGACTTCTGTCCCGACTTGCTCTTAAGGTCTTCGAGCTCTTTCTCAAGATCCGCAAATTTCTGCCTGACCTTGTCGCGGGTCTCCTTTCCGCTCTGAGGTGCATACAGCAGTGCTATAATGCCTCCGAGTGCCGCACCTGCAAGTAACCCTGTCATAAATGAACCAAGTGATTTCATAGTGGTGTATATTTCTGTCTGCTTATCTTAAGTTACAATCCGGTTGATATAGGCAGAATAAAAATACACCCAATACGGAGAACTGTCAATACCAAACAGTAAGTAATTTGGGAATATGTCAGTTTTTAGGCAATAAATAATGAAACAAGCCTGGGGAAATGTTCAGTTCAGTTCGGAAGAGATCAGTTTTTTTTGTCTTTTTTTTCAATATTTTCAAGTTTCTCAAGATCTTCCATTCCCATCTCCCTGGAAAGATTTGCGATGCTCCTGATATCCAGGTCTCCGGTAATCGAAATCAGTGAGTTTCCGCCTGGCCCGCCAGTTATAACAAGAAGTTCGGTAATGATATCTCCTTTCTGCCTGATGAGGAAGCGGGTTATGTCAGGTCCTTCCTTTACAAGCATAAGTTCCTCATAAACAGAAAGATTTAGCTGTTTAGAAAGTTCGGTATAGAAGTTTATGTTCCTGTTGAGCAATGAATCCTCCACCGTGAGTATCCTTACAGACTTCAGTCTTCCAATAATGTTCCCTGCCTGGTCGCTGCGTGTTTCCTGCCCTGAGAACATGCTCAGCATCTTACCAGAGATCGTGACAACCGTGAATCCCTCTCTTTCCCCGTACTTGTCGAACATTGCTTCAATCGCAGCAGACTGGCCCAGGACTGTGCTTCCGGCCATCGCTATTAGCAAAAAGAATACTGATCGTTTCATGATATCTTTGATTTATTTGTTTTTCCCTGTGTCATTCTGCCTGTCATAGTCTTTCGACAGTATTCTCAGGCTTTTGTCGATAGTTGAAGATGACTCACTGATTGCATCGATGCTCCTGCGTGTAACCGCATCAAACCGCGAAACTGGCTCCATCGCTTCAGCGCCCCTGTTCATCTGCACTGATACAGAGTACAGAATCTTCATTGTTTCAGCATAGGCTATCGCCGGGTCGCTGAAGGTATCTGCCCTTTCATATCTCTGACTGAAAAGGAACCAGCTTCCTGCAATTATTATTACAGATGCTGCAGCTGCTGCCAGGGGCATGAGGTAGCGCTTCATACCGGCTGAAGGTCGTTCAGCTTCCAATATCCTTTGCATGATCCTGCCCTCGAAGCCGGCATCAGGTTCTGTGCAGGCATTCATGGCGGAATAATGCATGAAGATCTCGCTTTCTGTCTCGAAACCGGCTGGACTCCCGGTGCTGAAGAATTCCTTCAGCAACAGGTCTTCCTGCAGGGATGTATTCCCCTCATAGTATTTCTCCAGCAGCTTTTTTATGTACTCTTCTTTCATAATGAATCTTATTGAATTCATCTCTCACGTACTTTCTTGCGCGGGCAATAATCACCCTCAGGTTATTCAGCGACTGACCCGTAATGTCAGCGATCTCATCATACGACAGCTCATCGATCTCTTTCATCACCAGGATGCTCCGCATATTATCAGGCAGTGTCGAAATTATGCTGCGAAGTATGGTGTCTGATTCTTTGTTAGCCACTACTTCGTAAGGGGTTTCGGTTGATATAAAAGACACATTGTCAGAGCTATATAAATCATGAGTTTTGTTTTTAAGACGCCGCAGCCTGTCGATGCAGTAATTCCTTGTCATTGTCGTGGCCAGCGCATCAATACTGTCGTAACCGGAAAGCTTATCCCTCATGTTCCACAGCCTCAGAAATATTTCCTGAACGGCATCTTCCGCCTCCTCCTGGTTTCGGAGGAAGCGGTAGGCGTATCCATAAATCCTGCGGGCAGAATTACGGACAAGATCGCCGAACTCGGTTTTATTCATCAATCGGCCTGCGGCAAATTAAACATCAAAGATAGTTCACAGTAGCTAACGGCGCTCAGAGATAAGGCTCAGACTCCTGTGCTTTTTTGCATGTTCTGAGATTCTCTTTGCCTCCGCCCTTGTTATGTCACCATTTATCTGAATCAATGCATTGTCTTTCCCCCCTGCTAACATTAGAAATTCCCTTATACGGGTGCCTTCGGTCCTGACAAGTATTTTTAGGGTCTGATCCGATTCCTTAATGCTCATGAATTCCTCATAAGCATCCAGATCAAGTTCCCTGCTCAAAAGACTATTGAAATTCTCAACATCCCCTGCATCGTCGTCCTGTGCAAGTATCCTAATGTTTGTGATCTTCTCGGGAAGGAAATCGAGATCATCGTCCTCGTCCATTGAAGCGGCGAATTTCAGGATGTCACCGCTGATCGTGACAGTTACAAAACCATCTCTGTTCCCGTACTTATCGAACAGGGCATCAACAGCTTTTTGTCCGCTGGAAACTACAGCAATTAAAACAAGTCCGGCAAATAGTGCTATTCTTTTCATGGTAAAATAGTTTTAATGAATATTGTTTTCAATACCATGACGCACGAGAGGCGGGAATATTACAGATTATTTTAAGGGGGATTGAGGTTCCCTTGACATTTCGATATAGTAGGCCCAGTCTACAAAAGCCGGCACTATCCTCTGGAAGAGGGCAGTAAGCCTTCCTTCCCAGGTCAGAATCTTGTTTCTCTTTTTCTTTCTTATACCCTTCAGGACCCATCTTGCAACGTATTCCGCGGACATCATATGGTTTTCGTCACGCGGAGAGTCGCCCTGTTCACTTCCGTCAGCCTGCAGAGCATGCTTCCTGATTTCTGTTGCCGTGAAGCCGGGAGCTATAATCATCACATGAAGGCCCTTTTTGAGGTTTTCTATCCTGATTGTTTCAAGGAAACCATGGATTGCGAATTTCGATGCCGAGTAGCCTGTTCTGCCTGGCAGGCCGTGAAAACCGGCGATCGATGAGACGCCAACTAGTGAGCCTTTTCGCTCCACGATATAGGGAAGGGCATACTTTGTACAATAGACGGTACCCCAGAAATTGACATCCATCAGCCTGTGAAGCACCTTCAGGTCAACATCGGAGAAGGCAGCACGCATTGATATTCCGGCGTTATTTACAAGAATGTCTACAGTTGAGTATTTCTCAACTGTTTTTTCAACAAGTCTCCTGCATTCCTCCTCGCTGCTTACATCTGTCTTCACACAGAAAGCTTCGCCTCCCGCTGCGATTATCTCATCACGTATCTTCCTGAGGTTTTCTTCCGAGCGGGCGGCCAAAACTACGCGTGAACCCTGTCGGGCGAATTCGCGGGCTACAGCCTCTCCTATTCCCGATGAGGCTCCGGTTACAATAACAACCTTATCCTTAAAACGATTTTTCATGAAACAACATTTAAGGTTACTGATATTATCGCAATGCTAAAATAGCTTCTTTAATTCAAATAAAAAAGCAGACAGCATTGCTGCAGCTTCGTTATTAAGAC
>JALOMK010000082.1 GCA_025455505.1 Bacteroidales bacterium | reverse complement strand
AGAACCTGTCGGTGCACTTCATAAACAAGTACGTGGGCAGGCAGTATTTCGATAACACGATGAGCGAGAGCAGGAAGATAGACCCATTCCTTGTCAGCAACCTGAGAATCGACTGGTCGCCACGGCCCGCGTTCCTGAGCGGTGCCGATTTTCAGCTGCTCATAAACAATATTTTCAATGTCATGTATGAAAGCAATGCCTATGGCGGCAACTGGTTCGAGGACGGCATGGAAAAAACGTGGGCATATTATTTTCCGCAGGCCGGGATAAACTTTATTGCAAAGGCCGCGATCAGGTTCTGAAAAGGGTAAAATGAACCTATCAACATTAAATTGATAGCCATTGCCGGGATTGGGGACATTTAGCTCCGGTAATGAATTATATTGACACAGAAATAATATAAGCATGTTTGGACAATGGTTTGCTGATAACGGGATTGAATTATTCGGGGCTGTTGCCGGCATCCTGTATGTTTTTCTCGAGGTCAGGCAGAACAGGTGGCTGTGGTTCGTGGGAATTGTCACTTCGGCAGTTTACATCTATGTGTTTTTCGGCAGCAAGCTTTATGCCGACATGAGCCTTCAGGCCTATTACCTTGCAATAAGTTTTATTGGCTGGTACTGGTGGAGCCATGGGCGCAGGGCTCAGGGCGGAGGGCATGGAGCAGGGGGCAGGGAGCAGGGGCCAGTGGTGGGTGAAAATGACGAACGACGAACGACGAACGGCGTAACGGAAATCACCTCCCGGGAGGGGTCATGGGTGGTTGAGGCACATGGCAGAGGGCACAGGGCAGAGGGCATGGAGCAGGCGGCACGGAGTAAGGGGCAAGGACAGGAAGGGAGAGAAGAGGAGAGGGGGAGAAGAGGAGAAAAGGAGAAGGGGAGAGAGGGGGGAGAGGCCAAGGATGGAAGCCGGGGCAGTGGGCGAATGATTAAAGTGACTCATATTCGAAGACCTGTTGCGCTGATTCTTCTCCTCGTTCTTGTTATTTTGTTTGCCATAATATGGTTTATACTGTCGGAATACACTGATTCACCCGTGCCGGTCTGGGATTCATTTATAACATCACTCTCCATTGTGGCGACATGGATGCTGGCAAGGAAGATATATGAACACTGGTACCTTTGGATAATTGTCAATCTTGTATCGGCAGTTCTATTTACATACAGGGGATTGTATCCAACGGTTGTATTATATATTGTATATTGCGTGATGTCATTCGAAGGGCTGAGGCAGTGGAGGAAGACAATCGGGACAAGCAGCTGACAAGGAGTTTCCTCCTGGCTGCAGGGTCTGGCAATTTTTTCCACACAGGATAAAATCGGATCTGAAAAATGGTTGAGAAGAGTACGGTTATAGTGGCAGATGGCGAATTCCCGAGGCACAGGGTGCCCCTGCAGTATCTTGCCACGGCAACTTCGATAATCTGCTGCGACGGTGCTGCACGGGCTCTTGTTGAGGCAGGCTTCATCCCCGATGCGATCGTCGGTGATATGGATTCAATAGATTCCGCCCTGTCAGAGCGATTCAGCGACAGGCTCTTCAGGGATCCCGACCAGGAGACAAACGATCTCACAAAGGCAGTTAAGTGGGCTGTGGCAAAGGGGCTGACCAATCTTGTGATCCTTGGCGCAACAGGCAAAAGGGAGGATCACACAATAGCCAACATATCACTGCTTGCCGAATATGTGCTCCTGGCAGACCTTGTCATGGTCACGGACAACGGCATCTTCACACCTCTGCCGGGCCCGGCGTCATTGGCGTCATTTCCAGGTCAGCAGGTTTCTGTTTTTTCTATAGTTCCTGGCACTGAGATCACTTCTTCAGGTCTGAGATATCCTCTTGTGAACAGGAAGCTGCTCAACTGGTGGTGCGGATCACTTAACGAGGCCACTGGAAATGAGATCACACTAACATTCAGGTCCGGGAGAGTGATTGTCTTTCAAAAACATGCCTGAAATTCATCCCGGAACTTGTCATTTCCTTTTCAGAACCAGAAGTTGAACCTGTATGAGAATACAGACTTCTTGCCGTTGATAAAGTAATCGTCCGAGAACTTGTACATCAGGTCAAGGCTCATTTTGCGGGACTTGCTCCAGAGCGACACTCCCGGAGCAGCATACCATGAGAATTCGTTGCCGCTTTCAGGCGGATATGTTCCGGAAGGGGTATAATAATTTTCAGGCACTTTAAGCTTATAAAATGTATAGGCGGCACTGACCTCGGCAAATGGCCTTATCCTTGACTGAGGCAGGAAGGAATACCTTGCATAGCCCCCGGTATTGAAAGTGGTATAACGATACTCGGTTGTTTTGTGTTTCACCATGTATCCGCTTAACTCCGGTCCCAGTGTAAGCTTGTCCCCAATGCTGAAAGTATATCTCAGCGCATATACAGGCCTGCAGAATGTACCTGTGAAGAAGTGTTCGTCAATGTAGGGATTGAGTTGTATCCCAATTGAATTGTTTGCCTGCTTTTGTGCCTGGGTATGCACAGGCATCGCAGCAAAGATCAGGCAAAAAATGCCGGGCAAGGATCTTCTCATTTATATTTTGTTTGTTGGTTTGTACAAATGTAAGACGTGTTTCATTAACAAAAAGTTAAGACGGGAAGCATTATTGTTAATTATTTCACAATAAACTGAAGGCGATTTTTTTTTGGTAATGGCAGCTGTGAACAGGGGCTGTTGTATTTTGTTACTACTTTGTACTGATCAACTTTTTAACGCCATGACTACTTCGAATGCAATCAGGGTGACAGCTACAGTGAACGTTCCTGTTGAGAAGGCCTGGGAGCTCTGGACAATGCCTAATCATATTATGCAGTGGAACCAGGCATCTGATGACTGGTGTACAAGCTTTGCGGAGAACGACCCTGTTGAAGGGGGAAGATTCATTTCGCGTATGGAATCAAGGGATGGCAGCGAGGGATTTGACTTCGAAGGAATTTACACCAGCGTAGTGCCATTCAGGCAGCTTGCCTATGTCATGGAGGATGGCAGGGAGGTTTCTGTCATATTTGAAAACCTGAATCCCGGAACAAGGATCACGGAGATATTTGATCCTGAAAATATAAATTCCCGGAAACTTCAGCAGCAAGGCTGGCAGGCCATTCTTGACAGTTTCAGGAGATATGCTGAAGGCCTGTAGTTAGCGTAGTGCATTCATTATTAAAGTAGGGCTGCATCCCGTATTTTCTTGTGACATCTCGGTACATTTCCTTCCACAGGTTTAAGAATAACTTGCGATCTTTCGGGATATTACCGGAAAGCTTTCAGTTTTACGGAAAAGTTCAATAGATTTGGAATGCTATGAATGCGTCCACCCAGATCGATATCCTGTCAGTTGTGATTTTCTTCGGCTCTGTGCTGGGATCAGTACTTTCTTGCTTCTTCATCATGAAGCCTTCCGCGAACCGTGAGGCAAATCGTTTCCAGGGCTTGCTGATCCTTTCAATGTCGCTGATTATGTTAGAGCAGGTGCTTAACCTTACAGGCTATATTGTAAGTGTAATTCATCTGACATTTTCAACTGCAGTTCTGAATTTTCTGATTGGTCCCTTCCTTTACCTTTTTGTAAGGCGAAGTCTCGGACAGCAGAACGGGAGAAGGGAATGGATCCATTTCGTACTGCCTCTTGTATATTTAACCTATTTGGTTTTCAGTTTTGTGCAACCTGAAGAATTCAAGTACAATATCTATGTAAGGAACTTCAGACCGGAGTGGCCCCTGCTTGAATTCACACAGGAAATCAATAGTGATCCCCTGGGAATAAACAGGAATATCAATGTACTGACTGCTGTCCAGGTTTTATTTTATATTGGGCTCTCCTTTTTCAGGGTAATGCGCCGGGCCGATGCTTCTGGTACTCCCTTGCTGAGGTTGAATGATGAAGTCCTCAGGTCGCTGAGGGATGTTATCTTTCACATCCTGGTTATAATTCTGATATTCATTATTGTAAAGCTGACATTCCGTGGGAGCTATGGTGACTATTTCATAACAGTGTACATATCGTTGTTTATTTTTTACAGCACAATCAGGATAATAAATGATTCTTCCTATTTCGAAAGACATGCTTCAATCCTAGATGTCACCCCTGAAAAGTACCGGAAATCGACCCTGTCGGAGGAGATGAAGATAAGGATCCTCAATGGAGTCAATACTGAACTTTCGGCCAACAGGTATTTTTCAAACAATCTCGCATCACTTTCAGAACTTGCCAGGAGAATAGGAGAGAGTCCGCACAACGTTTCTCAGGTAATCAATGAAAAGCTCAATCAGAGTTTTTTTGAATTGCTGGCCTCATACAGGGTCGAGGAGGCAAGAAAGATACTTTCTGATAAGAGAAACTCTAATCTTACAATTGAGGAAGTCTCTGAAATGGTTGGATACAACTCAAAAACAGCCTTCAATAACGCTTTCAGGAAAAATTCAGGCACTACTCCCTCGGAATTTCGTAAGTCGTCATATATCAGTTAATCAGCATCTTGCAATTGTCTGGATGTTCATCCCTATGGGGATGTACGTCATCCTTATAAGGGCGTTCGTCGCAGGGGCATCCATGGTTATAGTTTTGACCTGACAATTAAAACTACAATCATGGAAGCAAAACGAATCAAGCAGTCCGGATCTTATGAAATAGCTCACACTGACCTTATCGATGCCTGCCGGAAGGGGGACCAGAAAGCACAGTTCCGGATTTACAGATTATATTATAAGTCAATGTATAATATCAGCCTGAGGATATTAAATGATCCGATGGAAGCCGAGGACATTATGCAGGAGTCCTTCCTTGCAGCTTTCGAAAAGATAGGTAATTATTCAGGCATTGTCAGTTTCGGCGCCTGGCTTAAGAGCATAGTGAGGAATAAGTCCCTTGATGCATTGAGAAGGTCTGAAAAGCACAGCATGGTTGACATTGAATCATGCACGGATCTTCAGCTGCCGGATGAGGAAGAAGAAAAAAGCAGTGTTGAAACGGAAATCAGATATTCAAAACTGATTGATCATGTAAAAAGGTTACCCAAGCAGTGGAAAAATGTTTTTTCCTTGTATTTCCTTGAAGGTTATGATCATGAAGAAATAAGTAAAATACTGTCAATCGAGGAGTGCACTTCCCGTTCACAACTGTCGCGGGCCAGGAAGAAACTGCTGAGCGACTTTAAAAACCAGTAAGTTTTACCACCCCGCTGCCTGCTACCCGCTGCTTGCTACCCGCTGCCTGCTCCCTGCCGCATGCCCCATGACCAACGCCTTTAAGCCGTTAGTCGTTAGCCGTTAGACGTTTCACCCACCCCCGGCCCCTCCCGGGAGGGAATCTGAGTGTTTTTCCGTGCGTCGTTTGCCGTTCGCCGTACGTCGGTCGTTTTTCCGCCTTTACACCTTTACGCCCTTACTCCGTTGCGCCTCCTAACAAATGTCTCTCATCAGGTTCATTAGCTGTGCCCTGCTCCTGACATTTGTCTTGATATAGATCCTGTGAGTGTGGTCCTTGACAGTCTGGAGACTGATAAACAATTTTTCTGATATTTCCTTGTTAGATAGTCCGTTGCATATTTCACGGATGATTTCTGATTCGCGGGGTGACACATCGTACTTTTCACAGAAGCTTTCGAATGAAGGATTTTCTTCCTGTCCGGCAGGAGAAGTAAAGGTATCCAGGTTTGTGCGGTAATAGAGCCATACAGGAAGAAATACATTCCCCAGGAAGAACAGAGTTATGAACAGGAGGGCAAGATAGGCCTGGGAGGAATAAAGTATCAGCGGCAAGGTCTGAATTATAGCTATTAAGATTATTGCAACTGCCATTTTCCTGCGGCTTGACTCCGGTATTGCAGCGCTTCTACCGTTAAAATACAAAAGGGCGGAGGCAGAAAGCGTATAGAAAGAATTCATGAAGATGTAATAATTCTTCATAACGATTGCTGGTTTTGGCTCCTGGTAAGTGGCTGTAGTATAGCCTATGGTTATCAGCAATGCTGCATTTATTAAAAGGAACAGGGGGATGAAGATTTTGTTTCTTTTCCTGCCCGATGCCGAGTTGGCGAACTGGATCAGCATAAGCCAGGCAAACAGGGCAAAGGGTAATCCAAGGAGAAGGGATGTGTCTGTTATCCTTGACAGAATGCCAGGCTGTACATATTCGGAGAGGAATACTTTTATCAGTACCTGGCCCCATATTCCATAGAATCCGAAGGCATGAATAAGAAGCTGATAATAGAGGAGTGTTGAAAACAGTTCGTTCCTGAACCTCTTCTGAAGCTTGGCTGAGAGTACTGTGCCTCCTGCCGCCATTGCAACAGAAACAATTAAGACAAGGCATGAGAGGTACAGAAGCATAATATAAAAGTACTAAATCCTTTCAGATCTTAAAACTATATACTACTTAAGTATTGAGGTGCATACCAAAGTAGTGATTTTGAAAATCAATACTATAGTATGAATTGCGATCGGTTTCCCGGGTATAAATTTGCTTCATTATCAACCAATACTACAAGTATCAAAATGGAAACAGTTAATCAGTACAGGCTGGTGCCCAGGGTAGGCAGCAGTTTCTCGGCCGGATGGGAAATGATGAAAGATAATTTTCTGAGGCTTTTCCTTGTGATTATTATATTGAGCATTGTCGACGCGCCTTTCAGGATGCTACAGTTTCATTTCAACGGCGATCATGACGGACCCTGGAACTGGGACTGGAATTTCTGGAGCCTGGAACAACTCGGGGACATTGAGAAATTCATTGGCCTTGCCTCCATCGGATTTTTTGCCGTCCTGTTTGTTATGATTGCGGTGCTCTATTCCTTCCTTGTTGCCCCTGTCTTCAATTACGGAGGCAAGATGATCTTTGTACAGGCTGCCCGCAGGATTAAGCCTGATTTTGAACTTCTTGTAAGAGGTTTCATGGAAAACTACCTGCACATAGTCCTTGCAAACCTGCTTGTTGTTGCTCTTGTCGTGCTGGGCTGTTTCGCTCTTCTTATTCCCGGCATAATAATAGGATGCAGGCTGGCATTCACGGGGTTCCTTGTTATGGATAAAAAGCTAGACCCCATCGAGGCTGTTGAGATGAGCTGGAAGATGACAAGAGGCCATGGCTGGAAGATATTCTTCATGGGTATCCTTTCCTTTTTCATAATAATCTTCGGGCTGATCTTATTCATTGTAGGTATTTTCCCGGCAATAATATGGGTGTCAAGTTCATTTGCAGCCCTCTACGAGTCGGTACGGCTTGAGAAGGAAGGTCCTGCAGCAGAAGTTGTTACGGAATAACAGCAATATTCCAGGCTGATCAGCAGCCAGGTTTACCTTTGTGTCCCTCTTCATAACTGGTGGTTATTATCCGGCCGCATATGCCGGAAAGATTGAGGGGCACAAAGGTTCTTTCTTTGCTTCAACAAATCCGAATTTTGTTTAATTTTGGGAATAAATAAATCCCAGGACCATGAAAACAAGGATATTTCTGTTCATTTTTGTTTTCCTTCTGCCGGCGGCATCATTTTCCCAGGCCGGCATACTGAGAAGGGCAATCAACAGGCAGGTTAACAACGAAATTGATTCTCTCCTTGACAAGAAGGTGCAGGAGGAGCAGGACAAGAACAGGGCAAAGGCCAAGGAAGCCGCTGCACAGGAAAACCAGTCACAGCAGGCCGAAGGCGCGAAAGCCGAAAGCAGCCAGGATAAGCAATCCGGATCCGGAGGGGGGCTTGGTGCTTCCCTTTTCGGAAACAAGGTAGACCTTAAATACAAGGATGAGTACGGTTTTACTTCCCGCATCTATATGAAAATGGAAACATATGATAAGAAGGAAGTTGCCAAAATGGATTTCTATATGTACTACAGCGCAAACTCACCATCGCTTGGTGTGGAGACAAAAACAATCACTACGGAGGACAATGAGTCAGTACCCCTTGCAGCATCAATGGTTGTCGACGGCGACAACAAGATATTCCTGATGCTTACCGAGGTGAACGCCATGAAGGTAGGAACAATATCAGCTATCCCTGATGAGAATGCAGCTGCCGGCACCGATGGGAAAACTACGGGCAAAGTTACAACACCAGTCTTTACAAGGACAGGCAATACCAGGATAGTTGCCGGTTATAAGTGTGACGAATACACATATGTTTATCCCGAAGAAAAAACAAAAGGGAAGGTGTGGTTTACAAAGGAGCCAAGGGTGATGGTCGACAAAAGGGGATGGAACAATACAGGGATGGCAGCTTATTATGGTTACAGCGAGTTCAGGGACGGGATAATCCTTGCAAGTGA
>JALOMK010000081.1 GCA_025455505.1 Bacteroidales bacterium | reverse complement strand
GCTGAAGCAGCTTATAGGGAGCCTTGAAAAGCGCGGTTACAGGAATATTCACATTATCGATAACCTGTCAACATACCCGCCCCTGCTTGACTTCTACAGCGAATGCAAATATCCTGTTTACAGGCTTGAAAAGAATATAGGCATGAATGCCCTGTGGCTGAGCGGACTTTACAAAAATTTCAGGAGGAACTACTTTGTATATACCGATTCGGATGTGGTCCCTGTTGATGAATGCCCTGACGATTTCCTAAGGTTTTTCCGGGATGTACTGAAGAGAAGGCCTCTTGCTTCAAAAGTGGGATTCTCTCTTAAGATCGATGATATCCCCGATTGCTATGCCATGAAGGAAGAGGTGATCAGGTGGGAGAGCCGCTTCTGGGAGCAGAAACTTGAAGGAGAACCTCTCTTCAGGGCTCCGATCGACACCACTTTTGCCCTCTACAGGCCCAGGGCCAGGAGGCGGCATGCCAACAACATGATTGAGATGTACAGGACAGACTACCCTTTTGTCGCCCGTCATCTGCCATGGTATATCGACAGCAGGAATCCGGATGCTGAAAACAGGTATTACATGGAGCAGGCAAAGTACACAATCTACTGGACAAAGAAGGGGAAGGAGATGCTCGGTGGGGATAAGAACTAGCCAAATATTTGCTCGGTAATTTTATTAAAGCTATCTTTGCACCCACAATTTTTAAAAACAGGTTATTAAAAAGCGTAAGAATTAATGGCAGTTAAAATCAGATTAGCTAGAAAAGGCCGCAAGAAACTGGCCTACTACCACATTGTGGTTGCAGATAGCAGATCGCCACGAGATGGCAGATACATTGAAAAGATCGGAAACTACAATCCGGTCACCAACCCCGCTACAATCGAACTCGATTTCGATAAAGCGCTTGGTTGGCTGCAGAAAGGCGCATTACCTACAGATACCTGTAGAGCTATCCTGTCGTACAAGGGAGTTCTCATGAAAAAGCACCTTCTCGAAGGTGTCCGCAAGGGAGCTTTTGATGAAGCTGAAGCCGAAAGGCGTTTCAGTGAATGGATCAGTCAGAACGAGGCCAAAATCGAAGCCAAGAAAACAGGTCTTGAGAAATCGGCCGACGAAGAACTCAGCAGAAAGCTGAAGGAAGAGAAAAAGGTGAGCGAGGCAAGGGCAGCCAGGATTGCTAAAAAGAATGCAGCAGCTGCAGCCCAGGAAAGCGCAGAAGAAGCTCCGGCAGTTGAGGCAGAAGCTGAAGCACCTGCCGCGGATGCTCCGGAAGCCGTTTCTGAAAACCAGGAGCCGGCAGCAGAAGAGCCAGCCCAGTAGTCGCTGATGACATATTCTACCGGGATATTGCTTGGCAGGATAGTAAAGACAAGCGGCTTCAGCGGAACTGTAGCCGTAAAGCTCGAAAAACATATTTCTGAAGAAATACAAGTGATGGAATCGGTCTTCATCGAAACTGATGGAAGACCGGTTCCTTTTTTATTATCATCCATTGAAGATACAGGAGGCGGTATTCTTAAGCTGACTTTCAGGCATTACGACAGTGATGTGAGCGTCAGTCGCTTCATAGGGTGCCGGGTCTTTGCCCCGGACTTAAGTCCGGGGTTAGGATCTGCCCCGGCCTTATCCCCGGACTTAAGTCCGGGGATAAGGGGCCCACGACCCCGGGGATTCACCGACCTGAAGGGTGTACGTGTAAGCTCCTCTGACGGCAGCTTCCTTGGAACAGTTACTGACAGCGTCGACAACAAGGGGCAGGTACTCCTGGAACTGCTGTCGCCTGCCGGACGAAAGATACTCGTTCCTCTTCACCCTGACCTGGTTGCCGACGCTGACCCTGTTCACAAGACTTTAATCCTGAACCTGCCTGAAGGCCTTGATGAAATCAACTGATTTTTTCCTCCCGGCGTGCATCATTTATCAAATCAGGCTGTCTTTAAGTAGTAATCATTAATACCACCAGACATGAAAAAAGGATATTCAGGCGCATTGCTTTTTGTTTTCGTACTTACACTGTCGGGATCTGTATCCGGCAATTCTGTGATAAAGGAGACAAGAAGCGTAAAGGACTTCTCAAGGATCTCATTCGGGATTGCAGGCAACCTTTATATTAATATAGGACCCTCGTTCAAGGTTGAACTGGAGGGCGATAAATCGGTTCTTGAAAATGTTGAAACAGTAGTTTCAGGAGACAAGCTGGTTATTAAGACCGAGAATTTCAGATGGAACAACCAGGACAAGGTTGATGTTTACATTACTTTACCTGAACTGAAAGGACTCGGGGTGTCGGGCTCCGGAAGGGCAGAGATACGGGATCCCGTTAAAACAGGAAGTCTTGGTCTCAGCGTAAGCGGAAGCGGGAAGCTCTATACTACGGATGTCAGAGTATCATCACTTGAGTGCAGCATCTCCGGTTCAGGTGACATTATATTCGGCGGCAGCGGGACTGCCGGGAAAGCAGAGATCGGCATAAGCGGATCAGGCTCTTATACCGGCGAAGCACTTAAGATTGAGTCTGCCGAGATAAGCATCTCAGGCAGCGGGAATTGCAGCTGCAGTGTCAGTGGCAGCCTTGAGGCAAGCGTTTCGGGCAGCGGCAACATTACGTACACTGGCAACCCTAAGATCGATGCAAGGGTCTCGGGATCAGGAAAGGTAAGATCGCGATAGACTATTTTCTCAGGATTTTAACAGAACCGTCAATCTCAAGCCGGATGACAGATGAGGAGCTGAATTCTCTCCTGTCATCCTGCCTGTATTTTACGACATAATCAACAAGCTGTGCAAGCCCGGGATCGATTTCATCATAAAAGGAAGGTGAGGGTTTCCCGCTGAAATTTGCCGAAGTTGAAACAATGGGTTTTCTCAGTCGTCCAATGAGGGCCTTGCAGAAAGGTTCACTGCAGATCCTGATCCCCACATAACCGTCTTCGGAACAGATGCCGGGGGCCAGGTTGCGTCCGCCGGGTAACACAATCGTCAGCGGCGATCCGGAAACTGAGAGTAGTTCCCATGCGACTTCCGGGATCTGTGTTACATATCTTTCGAGCATGGCTTCGCCGTCGACGAGTATTATAAGACTTTTGGTGGTGCTCCGGGACTTTATCTCATATATCCTTTCAACCGCGGCACCGTTTGTTGCGTCGCAGCCGATACCCCAGATTGTATCGGTCGGATAAAGGATTATGCCTCCTGTCCGAAGTACATCAAGCGATTGCTTCAGGTCTTCATCCGCATTCATATGCCTGTTATTTTATTCCTTTGCCGGTGTTGAGCCTTCTGAGCATGCTGTATTTGTTGTAGCAAAACCTTGCATAGGTTGAGCAGATAAGAAAACCGTTCCTGCCGTCGAGGATACCCAGGTTTATGAAGTAAGACCTGAAGAAACCCCAGAAGAAATGTATATAGGGAGTGAAGGGAGAAGCCTTCTTCCCTGCTTTATGGTATTCTTCGGCTCCTATGACAGAATAGCGGTCCATCTTGTCGATATGATCTTCCCTTGAAACATACGGCCAGTGCAGCAGGTCGCCTTTCAGCCTTCCAGTTGTTGAGCCGTTCGACAGGATAAATCTCTCATGCAGGTTCATCTTGCCCCACTCACCCTTGTCGGACCTGAAAAGCCTCAGCTGCCTGTCAGGATAGGATGCCGAGAACCTTATCCACTGGCCGCAGTAATTGTTTCTCCTGTTGAAAAGGTATCCGTCATGCTGCCAGTTGTCCTTTATTTTCAGTATTGATTCCCTTAGTTCCTCACTAAGAGCCTCGTCGGCGTCGAGTGACAGCACCTTTTTGTGCGAGGCGAGAGTAAGGGCATAGTTTTTCTGATCCCTGAATCCCGAGAACTCATGCCTGAAGAACTTTACATTGTGTTTCCTGCATATTTCCTCTGTCCTGTCTGTCGAAAAAGAGTCCACGACAATGATCTCGTCTGCAACACCCTGCAGCGAAGCCAGACAATTATCAATAAATGCTTCCTCGTTGTAGGTGATGATTACAGCAGATATTTCAGGCATATTTTGTGGTCAAAAGGTTGGGCAAATATACTGCAATTGGAATAATTGCCCGCTAAATTTCATATCTATTTTTAGTACGGGAAACAAGCCTGAAAATTGTGTGTGAAACCGGAATTACACTAAATCAGAATTTAAGTTTCAGCGCTTTCATTCTCTGCTTCATGTCATTGATAACTTCTATTTCCCTTTCGGGGCTGTCAGCTTCGAATGTAACCGAGAAGCGCACGTATTTCCCTGCATCATCCCATGGAACGGTTGATATCAGGGATTCCGTTATCAGGTATTCCGAGAATTCAGCTGCTGTATTGAATACCCTTCCGTCAGCCGTCGCGGACGGGGCTTTTACATAGCAGTAGAAAGAGCCTTTCGGTTTCTTCGCATTGAATCCGGCTTCGTTCAGTGCATCAACAAGCAAATTGAAACGTCTTGAGTATTTTTCAACAGTCCTGTCGGTGATTTCAGTATGCGCCAGGGCTTTTACAGATGCTTTCTGTATTGCCCTGAATTGCCCCGAGTCGCTGTTGTCCTTCACTGTTGCAAAAGCCTTCACAGCCCTTGGATTCCCGCAGAGGAATCCAAGTCTCCAGCCTGTCATGTTGAATGCTTTCGACATCGAATGAACTTCGACACCTACATCCATTGCCCCTTCGGCAGAGAGAAAGCTCAGAGGCTTGTACCCGTCGTATGTAAGGGCGCTGTAAGGTGCATCATGGACAACCACTATGTTATTCTTCTTTGCAAAGCGTACAACCTCGCTGAAGAAGGAGGGCGTTGCAACCGCTCCCGTCGGGTTGTTGGGGTAATTTATATAGAGCATCTTTGCTTTCGCCAGAACATCAGCGGGAATGCTGCCCAGATCGGGCAGGAAATCATTTTGCTCTAGAAGGGGAAGCTCATGCACCCTGCCCCCCAGGTATTTTGTATGTGTTGCAGTTACCGGGTATCCGGGAACTGTTGTAAGAAGGATATCGCCTGGATTTATGAAACAAAGGGGCAGCATTGCCAGGACAGGCTTTGATCCTATACCGTGCACGATATGTTCTGAAGGTTCAAGTCCGGTAAGCCCGTAGACTTTTTCAAGGTATTTTGCCGCTGCCTCCTGGAATTCAGGGATGCCGTTATCGGCATACCAGCGGTTATCAGGTTTTCCGGCTTCACGTGCAAGTTCCTCAACAACAATGCTGTCAGCAGGCCAGTCAGGTTCACCAACACCCATGTCAATGAGGCTGACGCCGGGATGCGCTTTTTTCGCAGCTGCTTTTGCACGCTTTATGAGTTCAAACTTGTAAATGGCTGTGGATTTGCCAAAGGCTGATCCTCCGAGCCGCTCGGATATCTTGTCTTCGAAAAAGTCTTCCATAGTTCTTCCTGTAATTTCGCGCAAATGTAATAAATGTATGCCGATGCATTATTGATGTGCTGATTATTTTCACCGGGGATTGTTCAGGACAAAATAATATCTTTAATGCCGTTAACCAGAAACCGTACCTGCCATGTCAAAAAAACTGTTATCAATCGCCGCAGCATTGTTCACATTTGTAATATCATACGGACAGGAAGCGCTGAAGTACCAGCTTCCCCCTGATGAGATTGTCAGGATTGTCGATGCTGCTCCAACGCCCTCAGTGTCGGTTAGTCCGGGCGGAAAGCATATGATCATAATAGAGCGCCCTGGACTGATAACAATCAGTGAGCTGTCGGCTGAAGAGCTCAGGCTTGCAGGACTCAGGATCGATCCGGCAATAAGCGCCCCGAGCAGGCAGACATACAACAGGAGCTTCAGCATAACATCAATTGACGGTACCGGAAGGAGGGAAATCGCCGGACTTCCTGCAGGAGCTGTTCTTGGTTTTCCCGAGTGGTCGCCTGACGGCTCCGCCTTTCTTTTTACAAACAGGACAGCCACGGGCATGGAGCTTTGGGTGTGCAGGGTTGCAGATCTCAGCGTCGCGAAGATTGCCGGCAGTTTAAATATGGTGTTTGGAAATCCGGCAGCCTGGCTGCCGGATAACAGGAGCATATTGTTCCTCGTATCGGATCCCGGGCGCGGGAAGCGGCCTGAAAAATCACGCGTCCCCGCAGGACCTGTCGTCCAGGAAAACCTTGGGAAGAAAGGGCAGGTGGCGACATACCAGGACCTGCTGGCTGATCCGTCGGATGAGATGATTTTCGAATATTTTGCAACATCGCAGCTGATGCTCTGGAATGGCTCATCGGCAGTTCCCCTCGGACAGCCGGCAATGATAAGCGGATTCGATCCTTCGCCCGATGGCCGTTATATTATGGTTTCACAGATAAAAAGGCCTTTTTCCTATCTTGTGCCTTACAACAGTTTCCCGGCTTCGACACAGATATGGGACATTGCCGGGAATATCATAAGGACCCTTCACGAAAGACCTCTCATTGAGAATTATCCGCGCGACTATGATGCAGTGCTGCCCGGTCCGCGATTTTTCAGCTGGAGGACCGACAAGCCCGCTGTTATGTGCTGGGTTGAGGCACTTGATGAGGGAAACTACAGGAATGAGATGCAGTATCACGACCAGGTTTACACTCTTTCTGCCCCCTTTGCCGGTGAACCGGAAAAGCTTATTGCAACCGGGAAGAGGTTTTCCGGCATCACCTGGGGCCGGGACGATCTTGCTGTTATCAGTGAAGGACTGAGCAAAACAAGGGTAAGGGTTGTAAGTACTTTCAATCCTTCCGACGGGTCAAAACCAGTGAAAAAGATATTTGAGTACAACAGCGACGACGGGTATAACAACCCGGGTCGTTTTGTAACAGATGCAAACTTGTACGGGAAAAACGTACTTCTTTTTGCAGACAGGGGGAAGTCACTTTTCCTGTCGGGGCAGGGCGCTTCACCTGAAGGAGACAGGCCATTCCTCGACAGGTATGACATAGCCACGGGTAAGACAACAAGGCTCTGGAGATCGGAGGCTCCGTATTACGAAACAATAGCATCTTACCTGGACATTTCCAGGGGTCTGCTTCTGACGAGCAGGCAGTCAGTTACAGAGGTGCCCAATTATTTCATCCGCGATACACGGAAGGGGACTCTCATGCAGGTTACGCGCTTCGAAAATCCATATCCGCAGCTTGCGGGCGTGAAGAAGGAACTCGTAAGGTATAAGCGGAATGACAGCATTGACCTTTCCTTTACCCTCTACCTTCCTGCAGGATATGAGAGACAGAAGGACGGACCTCTTCCAACGCTGCTCTGGGCTTATCCGCGGGAGTTCAACGATGCAGGGGCTGCAGGACAGGTGACAGGATCGCCTTATACTTTTACAAGGATCAGCGCTGCCTCGGCGCTCGTCTATGTAACACAGGGATATGCTGTTCTGATGGACGCTTCTTTCCCGATTGTGGGAGTTGAAGGGAAGGAGCCAAACGATACTTTCATTGAACAGCTCGTTGCTGATGCCGAAGCTGCAGTTGACAAGGCAGTGGCGATGGGGGTTACCGACAGGAACAGGGTTGCTGTGAGCGGCCATTCCTATGGTGCTTTCATGACTGCCAACCTGCTGGCAAATTCAAGGTTGTTTGCTGCCGGTATAGCTGAAAGCGGTGCATATAACAGGACCCTGACTCCCTTTGGCTTCCAGAACGAGAGGAGGAGCTACTGGGATGCTCCCGGGGTTTATGACAGGATGTCGCCCTTCATGCAGGCAGATAAGGTTAAGGACCCGCTGATGCTGATACACGGGATGGCTGACAATAACAGCGGCACCTTCCCTGTGCAGAGCGAGAGGTTCTATGCAGCCCTCAAGGGCTTCGGCGCCACAACGCGTCTTGTGCTGCTTCCATATGAAAGTCACGGCTATGCTGCAAGGGAGACTATCCTTCACAAGCACTGGGAGGTGCTGAATTGGATGGACACTTATGTAAAGAACCGGATAACATTGAAATAGAACTGCCTGGGCATAGATTTGTTTCAGTCATCTCTTTATTATGGATTTTTAACAAATCATACAGTTTTGACATTTTTTTTCATTTGCATAAACGAAAAACTAAATTAGTTTTGTAGCGGTGAAATTTTTTTCATTCAATAACCTAATTTTTTAAATCTTAAAACAGATAACATGGAATTATTTTGGATTGTACCGGTATCAGCACTCTGCGCTCTGCTGTTCGCCTGGATCTTCTACAGGAACATGAAGATGCAGGAAGAGGGAACAGACAGGATGAAGGAGATTGCACAGTATGTCAGGGAAGGAGCAATGGCCTACCTGAGGCGTCAGTACTCAGTAGTGGGTAAGGTATTTA
>JALOMK010000080.1 GCA_025455505.1 Bacteroidales bacterium | reverse complement strand
CAGACAGCAAAGATGCTTGATGGTTCAGTTTCATACCTGCCTGAGGAACAGGTTACACTTAGACCTTATGCCCTGTGGAACAACCGGGGTCCCGGGCAGATGATGGTCTGGATACCTGAAACAGCTGAAGCCGCAAAACCTTTGCCTGCACCAACAATCGCATACAGGAGCACCATCAGGTCGAGCAAGGTGACAAAAGCCCTGTCAGCCCTGAACGATCAGCAGTTTCCGCAGAATTCAAATGATCACTCTGTGCAGTATTATCACTGGTGGCCCGAAAGGGACCAGTGGGCATGGCTGCAGTATGATTTTGAAAAACCAGAAAGAATATCCTCGACAAAAGTATACTGGTTCGACGACGGTCCCGAAGGAGGGTGCAGAATACCCGATGAGTGGGAGATACTATACCTTAACGGGAATGTCTGGCAGCCTGTAAATGGCAGGAACAAATACACAATAACAAAGGATGCCTGGGATTCTCTTTCATTCAGTCCTGTAACTACGCGTTCGCTCAAGATCAAGGTTAAACTGAACAGGGAGTTTTCAGCCGGGCTTTACGAGTGGATAGTGGAATGAAAATGTTATAAAAATAAAATGTTATGAAAATGAAAACGAGAATGTTGCCTGCCCTTATGATTCTTTGTTTTGTAACATTTGTTACAGTTTCAGGCAGGCAGGGCACTGACCGCCCTCAGTCTGAGCTAAAAAACCTTTCAAAAGTTGCGGCTCCCTCTTCTTCATCCCGTTACGGCTCCGAGCTGTCATACCTTAATGACGGACTCACACCTGTGAATACGGGTCCCCTGAGAGCCGGGTCGAACAGGCAAAATCAGGCGCCTTCCCTTCAATGGATCCAGTATGAATGGAAGCAGCCTGTCAGGACGAAGGAAATTTCCCTCTTCTGGTGGAACTTTGAGAACTCTCTCAAATTTCCGCAATCTTACAGGATATCTTACTGGAACGGCAATGATTTTGTACCCGTAAAGAATCCTTCGGGACTGGGCCTTGAGAATAAGGCTTTCAACAGTACGACTTTCGATGAGGTCGAAACTGTCAGGATGAGGATTGAGAGCGAAACATCGGAGAGGCTGTCGGCGGGAATTATTGAATGGATAGTTGTCCAGGCGGAGAATTCACCCGGGCCTCCACCGGTTGTCACGGCCGGACCCGACAGGACGGTGATGACTGGCGGAAAGACCTATCTGTCAGCCAGCATAAGGTCAGTCACCCCTCTTACAAAAACTTCATGGGCTAAGGTCTCCGGTCCGGGTGATGTGACTTTTGCTGACATGGGAGCCGCAAGGACAACTGCTCAATTCTCAAAGGCAGGCGAATACTCGCTTTCCTTCACTGCCACAGAAGGAGCCATGAGTACTTCATCGGAACTCAAGGTAAAGGTTCAGCTTCCTCCCCAGTATCCAAGGCTCGACGTTGTTTACACAAAGAAGTACAAGATCGACAGCCCTCTGTGGAACGACAGGGCGAAGGCACTGATTGTTAACTGGATACCATGGTGCATCGATCAGATTGAAAGGACTGACCTTACTCTTGGTGAGGGTGGTCTTGATAATTTCATAGAAGCAGGCAAAGCTCTCAGGGGCGAGCCTCACGGCAAACATAAGGGCTATGTCTTTTCAAATGCATGGGTTCACCAGACAGTTGAGTCAATGTGCATTGCACTGATGATCGATCCTAAGGGCGACCAGCAGATAATTGCTGCCCAGGAGAAGATGAAAATTACGCTTGAAAAATGGATTCCTGTGATCCTTGCTGCCCAGGAGCCAGACGGTTACCTCCATACGGCATACACTCTCAGGGATACCGCCCGCTGGAAGGGCCGGTGGGAGGAAAGGACCAGGGGGAACCATGAGGGCTATGTTGCAGGGTATTTCATAGAATCGGCAATCAACCACTATACCCTTACAGAAGGTACCGATCTCAGGCTTTACAATGCTGCGAAGAAACTCGCCGATTGCTGGGCTTCAAATATAGGTCCGGGTAAGAAAGCCTGGTATGACGGGCACCAGGAAATGGAGCAGGCACTTATTAGGTTCGGGCGCTTTGTTAACGATATGGAGGGCGGCGGCAAGGGTAATACATATACTGCCCTTGGCAAGTTTCTTCTTGACAACCGGGATAAGGGAAGCGAGTACGACCAGAGCCACGTCCCGGTGCAGCAGCAATATGAGGCGGTGGGCCATGCTGTGCGGGCAGCATACAACTACTCGGCTATGTCTGATGTAGCCGCAGAGACAGGAGACACCGATTACCAGAGCGCGGTTATGTCGCTGTGGGACAACCTTGTCAACAGGAAATACTATATTACCGGCGGCATTGGAAGCGGGGAGACCTCAGAGGGATTCGGTCCTGATTATTCGCTTGGCAATAATGCCTATTGTGAAGCCTGTTCGAGTTGCGGGCTTATTTTCTTCCAGTACAAGATGAACCTTGCTTACAACGATGCAAAGTACGCCGATCTGTATGAGGAAACAATGTACAACGCCCTGCTTGGATCTGTGGACCTCGAAGGGAAAAGTTTCTATTACGACAATGCACTTGCTACATCACAATCGCGCTATACATGGCACGTTTGCCCCTGCTGCGTAGGCAATATACCAAGGACCCTGCTGATGATACCGACCTGGACCTACCTCAAGGGTGAAATGGGTCTTTATGTGAATATGTTCATCGGCAGCACAATTGTTGTTGAGAATGTAACAGGAACAGATGTGGAGATGGTGCAGAAGACAGATTACCCATGGAGCGGGAAAGTTTCATTTACAGTTAACCCGAGCAAACAGAAGGATTTCACACTCTTTATCAGGGTGCCCAACCGGACTACCAGCGCTCTGTACACTCCTGTGCCGGCAGTTTCGGGCTATAAGTCTCTGTCAGTAAACGGTAAGAAGTTCAATGCAAAAGTTGTTAACGGCTATGCTGAGATCAGGCGGCTCTGGAAATATGGCGACAAGGTTGATATCGAATTCCCGATGGAAGTACAGACAATCACTGCTGATCCGAGGATTGAAGCCGACAGGGGGAGGATTGCCCTGCGTTACGGACCGCTTATTTACAACGTAGAAAGGGCCGACCAGCCTGATATTGACAAATATATAGGTCAGGGTCCCCTCGCAGCTGAGTGGCGGCCCGACCTTCTCAACGGAGTCATGACTATAAAGGGACAATGGTCTGACGGAACGCCTTTGCTGGCAATACCTAACTATGCCCGCAGCAACAGAAATTCAGTGCGTTACACCGACAAGCCCGGTCCCGGTAACAAGGACGGAGGATCGATGGTGTGGATAAAAAAGCAATAAAGCCAGAAAAAGATGAAAACCCTGAGGTTGCTCATTTTCTTAAATGCCCTGCTATTCATAGCTATTGAGATCGGCTTCTCACAGAGCCAGTCACCGGCAGACTCACTCGGTCCTGCCCCGGTGCCGCCTGAGATAGAGAACCCTGAACTTCTTGGAATAAACAAGGAGGCCGCACACGCTGTTCTCATGCCATATGCTGATGTCAATGAGGCACTTGTCGGATACCGTCATGGATCATCCTTCTGCAGGAGCCTTAACGGGATGTGGAAATTCAACTGGGTGGCCTGGCCCCAGATGAGGCCTGCTGAATTCTATAAGACAGATTATGACGTATCGGGATGGAAGGAGATCAGGGTCCCTTCGAACTGGCAGGTGCTCGGATACGGAACTCCCTACTACAGGAATCTCGGATATATAATAAGGAAAGACTTTCCGTATGTGATGAGCAGGCCGCAAAAAACATATACAGCTTATGAGGAAAGGAATCCTGTCGGCAGCTACAGGCGCGACTTTGAATTACCTGCAGAATGGGAAGGCCGGAAGATCTTTCTTGCCTTCGATGGCGTCGATGCCGGGTTCTTCCTCTGGGTTAACGGACAGAAGGCAGGCTTCAGCGTAAACAGCAGGAACACTGCTGAATTTGACATCACTGACCTTGTGAAAGCGGGTAAGAACATAGTGGCAGTGGAGGTTTACAGGTTCACTTCAGGTACCTGGCTTGAGGACCAGGACATGTGGAGGCTGAGCGGTATCTTCAGGAATGTTACAGTCTGGAGCGCTCCGCAGCAGCATATAAGGGATTTTACAATCACCACCGATCTTGATGAGGAGTACAGGGATGCCACTCTTGCAGTTCTGGCGAAGGTCAGGAATTACAGTGACAAGACGGCCAGGGGATACAGGCTTTCTGCCACTCTATACGATGGTGTTAACATAGTTGCCTCCACAGATGCTGCATCGGAGATAGCGGCGATATCGCCAGGCTCCGAGACGGAAGTCAGCCTTTCGTTCAAGGTTGAAAATCCGGGTAAATGGAGCGCAGAGAAACCAAAACTCTACACTGCCGTACTTACGCTTTCGAAGGGTAAGAATGTTACAGAGATACTCTCGGTGCGGACAGGTTTCAGGGAGATTGAGATAAGGGGAAGGGTGTTCCTTGTAAACGGTGTTCCGGTTAAGCTAAAGGGCGTAAACAGGCATGAAAACTGGCCCGACGTAGGTCATGCAGTGACAGAGGAACAGATGGTACGCGATATCGAGCTTATAAAGCAGGGAAACTGCAACCTTGTGAGGACCTCGCATTATCCTGATGATCCTTACTGGTATGAGCTTTGCGACAAATACGGGTTGTTCGTTGTAGGAGAGGCGAATGTGGAATGCCACGGCTACTCGAACCGCTTCAACGAGGAGCCGCGCATGAAGGCAGCCATTATAGACAGGAATGTTGCAAACGTTGCCAGTTTCAGGAACCATCCTTCAATAATCATATGGTCACTTGGAAACGAGAACGGCAGCGGAGGCTCGAATTTCAGGGCCGCCCTTGCAAAGGTCAGGGAGCTCGATCCCTCACGGCCGGTGCATTACGAGGGATTCGGAACAGGAAAGAACAATCCTGCCGATATCGACAGCCGTATGTACACTCAGCCCTCTGATGTTGAGAGGATTGCCCTGGATACAACATACAAAAAGCCGTTCTTCCTCTGTGAATATGCACATGCGATGTTCAACTCAATGGGGGCAATAGGCGAGTATAATGACATCTTCGACAAGTACGAGAGCATCCTCGGCGGAGCAATCTGGGAGTGGCAGGACCAGGGTATTTATAACAGGCGCGACCCTGCAAGGCCAATAATAGCCTTCGGAGGAGGATTCGGCGAGTTCCCGAACGACAGGTATTTCATACACAAGGGCGTCGTAGCTTCCGACAGGTCGCTGAAACCTCATTATCCTGAAATGAAAAGAGCTTACCAGTGGATAAAGATTGCGCCCGAAGACCTTCCGGCTGGGAAGATTCTGATAAGAAATAATTATCAGTTCCGCGACCTTTCCGGATTCAAGGCTTTCTGGACAGTGAGCAGTGACGGCAAATCAGAATACGGGGGCGAACTGGATCTTCCGGCTCTGGGCCCCGGGGAAGAGGGGATAGTCACGTTACAATTGAGGAAAGACAATGTCAGGCCGGGGACAGAATACTTTCTTCGTGTTTCGGTAATTCTGGCAGAAGACCAGCTATGGGCCGCGAAAGGATACGAAGTGGCATCGGGGCAGTTTGAGCTACCTCTGAATAGCATGGCGGCAGTGCAGACACCCGCGATGGAAAAGCTTGTCATGATCCCCGGTGATAAGGAGATCACAGTGAAGGGGGCAGGTTTCTCGGTTGTGTTCGATAAGAATTCAGGCACTTTCACAAGCATTGAGACAGGTGGCTCCAACATTCTTATTGAAGGGGGAGGCCCACGGCTCCATCTCTGGAGGGCGCCACACAAGAACGATGACATGTGGGCTGACAGGAGCTGGGTGTCATCGGGGCTGAGGGAATTGAAATGGACAACCGAATCGATAGCTGCAGAACAGGTCACTCCATATGCCGTGGCGATTTCAGCCCGTCTGAAAGGGGAGGGGAAAGGTGATTTCACCGTCATTCATCTTGTAACTTATACTATTCTTGGTGACGGAATAATAAGGTCTGAGAATGATTTCAGCTCATCAAATCCCAAACTTGTGATTGCAAGGCTGGGAGTGCGGCTTCTGCTCGACAGCAGGCTCAGCCAGACTGAATTCCTGGGGAGAGGGCCAATGGAAAACTATGCTGACAGGAAGAGGGGCTTTGATGTGGGTTTGTGGAAAAGCACGGTAGCCGAACAGATGACACCTTATGAAAAGCCTATGGAATGCGGAAATCACGAGGATGTCAGGTGGGCCAGTGTTACAAGTACCGGCGGGACAGGCATCATGGCAAAAGCCGACAGTTCTATGCTGCAGGTTTCAATGCTTCCGTATTCCGATGAGGAGATGGACAAGGTTGAATACAGGATCGACCTTCCCCCGGTTCGCTCCACAGTGTTCTGCATTAGCGCCAAAACGCTTGGTGTAGGAACTGCCGGCTGCGGTCCGAGGCCGCTTCCGCAGTATATTGTTTATGCAGAGCCGGCGAATTTTTCATACATTCTTAAACTCCTGAAGAAGTAGAAAAACCCTGGGAATAAACCAGAGTCTGATTTTAATTACTGTAATGCAATGTGCAAGTCAAATCAAATCAATTATATTTCAATGAAAAGGATTCTTTATGTTTCACTCATGCTGGCCGCGATCCTTATGGCATCATGCGGACAGTCAGCAAAAAACAGGAAAATGGTAAAGCAAGATCTCTATGGAACTCATGACGGAAGCGAAGTTTATCTCTTTACGCTTACAAACAAGGCGGGAAATGTAATCAAGCTAACAAACTTCGGGGCCAAGCTGACGTGGATAGAGGTGCCCGACAGGAGCGGCAGGAAGGATAACATAACCTTCGGTTACGACACTTTTGAGGAGACAATTAACGGCGACATGTCGTTCGGCTCAGTTGTGGGCCGCTTTGCGAACAGGATCGCTAACGGGAAGTTTTCAATCGACGGAGTCGAGTACAATACTCCGAAGAACAATGGCCCAAACACGCTGCACGGGGGTCCAAAGGGCTGGCACAGCGTTGTTTGGAATGCAGAAGTTGTAAAAGGCAGCGATTTTCCTGCAGTGAGGCTTAACTACATCAGTCCCGATATGGAGATGGGTTTCCCGGGGACAGTAAACGTTGAGGTCGTATATACCTGGACCGACAGCAATGAGATAATAATGGACTATAAATGGTCGTCGGACAAGAAGACTGTTGTGAACGTGACAAACCATGCCTATTTCAATCTGCACGGAGCAGGCGTGGGCGACATTCTTGATCACATACTTGTGTTAAGGGGTTCCGCGTTCCTGCCGGTTGATTCAGTAATGATACCCACTGGCGAAATAAGACCCGTAGAGGGAACTCCCTTTGACTTTACAGTACCGCATATGATTGGGGAGCGGATCGATCTGAATTACGATCAGCTCATCCTTGGCAAGGGCTATGATCATAATTTCATACTCGACAACAAGGAAGAAGTTGATGTTATGGTTTATGAACCTGGCTCGGGAAGAATTCTCGAGGTCATAACCGACCAGCCCGGGATGCAGCTATATACAGGCAACTTCCTCGACGGCACCAAAAAGGGACACGGCTGCTGAACAAGCCGGAGTTCCCGACAACAATAGTGAATCCAGGCGAGACTCACAAATCGAGGACTATTTACAGGTTTGCTGTCAAATAGCCGGGACCGGTCATGAAAGCGCTTGTTCTGGAGGAATACAATAAGTTGGTATACAAGGATGTACCGGATGCTGTTGCGGAGGATGGCGAGGTTCTTGTAGAGGTTAAGGCTGTTGGCATATGCGGCAGCGACGTTCATGGCATGGATGGGAGCACAGGGCGAAGGATTCCTCCGATTATAATGGGACATGAAGCCTCGGGAGTGATTAAGCGATGCGGGAAGGATGTGCATGGCTGGTCTGAAGGCGACAGGGTTACATTCGACTCAACCATCTATAGACTGGATGACTGGTATACGCGAAGGGGGCACTACAACCTCAGCGATAACCGTATGGTGCTTGGAGTCTCATGCAAGGAATTCCGGCGTAATGGTGCTTTTGCCGGGTATGTCAGCGTCCCGGCCCATATTCTTTACCGCATACCCGACAATGTTACTTTTGAACAGGCGGCAATGGCAGAACCGGTAGCAGTGGCGCTTCACGCAGTAAATCTTTCAGGCGTAAGGCTTAACGATACGGTGGCTGTCTTTGGTTCAGGAATGATCGGACTATTTATTATCAGGTTGCTTAAGCTGGCAGGATGCAGGGTGATTGCCGTCGATATCGCCGCCGGGAAACTCAGGATGGCCGAGTCAGCAGGGGCAGATTTTGTTGTGAACTCCTCAACAGATGACGCAGCCGTCGAAATACTAAGACTTACAGGAGGCAGGGGTGCTGATGCTGCATTCGAAGCCGTTGGGATAACACAGTCGGTAAATTCTGCAATCGATAGTATCAGGAAAGGTTCTGTTCTTGTTCTTGTAGGGAATCTGTCGCCTGTAGTTGAACTGCCTCTTCAGAAGATAGTGACCCGCGAAATTACAATCAAAGGGTCCTGCGCCATTAACGGTGAATACCCGGCAGTTCTCGACCTTATTTCGCAAGGTAAGATCGATGTGGGGCAAATGATAAGTATCGTGGCACCTTTATCAGAAGGTTCTGAATTTTTCAAAAGACTATATTCAAAGGAAGCTGGATTAATGAAAGTTATACTAAAACCATAACACAATGACAACACGACGCACTTTTTTAAAAACATCGGCCTTTTCTGCCGCAGGGATCACGATAGCCCCTGCTATCTCAAGCGCCCTGGCAGGATGTGCCCCTTCCGACAGGATAAACGTCGGACTCATTGGATGCAACGGGATGGGATTCGCCAATCTGACAGAATTCCTCAAGCATCAGAACGTTGATTGCCTGGCCCTCTGCGATATCGACGACGAAGTTCTCAGCCGCAGGGCCGCAGATGTTGAAAAGCAGAGAGGGGCAAAGCCTGCCAATCTCTACAAGGACTGGCGGAAGCTTATCGACAACAAGGACATTGACCTTGTAATTGTCGGTACCCCCGACCACTGGCATTGCCTCCAGATGGTTGCTGCCTGCGAGGCAGGCAAGGACGTATATTGCGAGAAGCCGATAGGCCGTACAATAGAAGAATGTAACCTTATGGTCAGGGCCGCACAGAAGAACAAGAGCGTTGTGCAGGTCGGTCAGTGGCAGCGCAGCGATCCGCACTGGCTCGAAGCCGTTGATTTCATCAGGTCGGGGAAACTCGGCAGAATAAGGCTCGTAAGGGTATATTCATACCAAGGCTGGAACAACTCCATCCCTGTGAAGCCCGACGAGGCTGCTCCGGCCGGCGTCGATTACGACATGTGGCTCGGACCGGCCCCTTTGCGCCCCTTCAACAGGAACCGTTACCACTTCACCTTCCGCTGGTTCTGGGATTATGCCGGAGGCCTGATGACCGACTGGGGAGTCCACCTTCTCGATTTTGCACTGTTCGGAATGGACGTTACAGCTCCCAAATCGATAATGGCCGCCGGCGGCAAGTTCGGATATCCCGATGATGCATGTGAGACTCCCGACAGCCTCCAGGTGATCTATGAATTCGACGGTTTCAATGTTATGTGGGATCATGCCACAGGTATAAACGACGGCGGTTACGGCAGGAATGCTGTCCTGGGTTTCGTTGGTGAGAATGGCACCCTGGTTGTCGACCGCGGCGGCTGGGAGGTGAGGCCCGAAACAGTCAACAATGTGAAGCGCATGGAGGAAATCCCATGGAAGAAAGGCACGGGCGAAGGTCTTAAGAACAATGTGAAGAACCATATCGACTGCATCCTGAAAAGGGACAGGAAAACAAACGTTACCCCGGAGATCGGGGCACATATAGCCAAATTCTCGGCTCTCGGGAATATTGCATTCAGGACCGGGAAGAAGCTTGTGTGGGACGGGACGAGGTTCACAAATGACGAGGAGGCCAATAATTACCTTGTTCCTGAGTACAGGGCGCCATGGAAGCTTCCTAAGGTATAGTTGACAAACATAATATATGATGTTATTTATCTCCCTGCTGGCGGCATTGTCCGTTTCAGCAGCAAATCCGCTGTTGCCGGCGGAGACGCCGGCCTGTTCATCAATTGAACATTTGTTCCCCGGGGTGAGTGCTTCGGAAGGGCAACCGCAAACAATGCAGGGTAAGCTGTTTTTTGCAACAAACCTGAAATGTGAACACCTGGTAGCTCCGCTCGGAACAGATAACCCGGCACCGCGCTTTTCATGGATGCTGAGCGATCGCCGATATGGTGCTTACCAGGCTGCCTGCAGGCTTGTTGCAGGCACTGACTCTGTTGCTGTTGCTTCGGGCAAGGGAGACATGTGGGATTCAGGCAGGATATTGTCTGACAAAATACTTGTAAGCTATGCAGGAAAGGCACTTCAGCCGTTTACAAGGTATTTCTGGGCCGTAAAGCTGTGGGACATGAACGGGCAGGAGTCTCCTTTTGCAGTTTCATCCTTTGAAACGGGAATGATGTCCGTGACGAACTGGAAGGGCTCATGGATAAGCGATGGCATCGATGTCAGCCGAAGGGAAGCACCGCTTTTCAGGAAAGACTTTTCAGCCCGGAAGAAAATCATTTCTGCAAGGGCTTACATAGCAGTAGCGGGTTTGTATGAGCTATACATAAATGGAAAGCTTGTGGGCGACCATAGGCTCGATCCGATGTATACCCGCTTCGACAGGCGGAACCTCTATGTGACACACGACATAACAACCCTGCTCAATGAAGGCCTCAACACTGCAGGAGTCCTTCTTGGCAACGGCTGGTACAACCACCAGTCATCGGCAGTGTGGTTTTTCGACAAGGCTCCATGGAGGAACAGACCCGTCTTCTGCATGGACATCAGGCTGACGTATGAGGATGGATCGGTGGAAACAATCAGTACCGATACAAGCTGGAAGACCTCGCTCAGTGCTGTAATCTTCAACAGCATCTATACCGCTGAGCATTACGATGCACGTCTTGAACAGCCCGGATGGAAACGTCCCGGGTTCAGCGACAAGGCCTGGAAACAGGCCACGCTGCGGGCCGCTCCCTCTCAGAACATTGTGGCACAGCAGCTTCATCCCATCAGGAATGTCAAAAAGGTCACTCCTGTAAAAATGAACAGGATCAATGACACCACCTGGGTTTATGACCTCGGGCGCAACATCTCGGGTGTAAGTGAATTCACTGTCATCGCCGAAGCCGGTACTGTTTTCAGGCTGAAACACTCTGAAAGGCTTTCGGGTGACGGCAGGGCCGACCAGTCGAATATTATCGTTCATTACAGGCCTGTCGACGACAGCGATCCCTTCCAGACCGACATCTTTGTTGCAGGCGGCAAAGGCCCTGAGAGTTTCATGCCACGCTTCAGTTACAAGGGATTCCAGTATGTTGAAGTCACGGCAAACCGTCCGGCTGACCTTTCAATTGCAAGCCTCAGTGGCTGGTTCATGCACAGCGACGTTCCGCCTGCAGGGAGAATTGAGACATCAAATCCGACTATAAACAAGATCTGGCAGGCTGCAAATAACTCATACCTCTCGAACCTCTTCGGCTATCCCACCGACTGTCCGCAGCGTGAGAAGAACGGTTGGACCGGTGATGCGCATATTGCAATCGAGACCGGTCTCTATAATTTCGACGGGATTACCGTATATGAGAAATGGCTCGCCGACCACCGCGACGAGCAGCAGCCAAATGGAATACTTCCGGCAATTATCCCTACAAGCGGGTGGGGATACCACTGGGCAAACGGGCCCGACTGGACAAGTACAATAGCAATAATCCCCTGGAATATTTATCTTTTCTATGGCGACTCAAAACTACTGGCCGACTGTTACGACAACATTAAGCGCTATGTAAACTACATCGAAAGCATAAGCCCGTCTGGACTGACAAGCTGGGGTCTTGGCGACTGGGTGCCTGTGAAATCGAAAGCGCCGGTGGAGCTGACATCCTCAGCATATTACTTTGTCGATGCCACAATACTTGCAAATGCCGCCAGGCTATTTTCGAAGGAAGATGATTACAGTCACTACTCAGCCCTGGCTGAAAAAATAAAAAATGCAATAAATGCCAAATACCTCGATCGGGCAACGGGCCTTTATGGCAAGGGTTTGCAGACGGAGCTGAGCGTGCCTCTTCAGTGGGGCATAGTTCCGGATGATATGAAGGCAAAGGTAGCGGCCAACCTTTCGCGCAGGGTCGAAGCCGACAACAATCACATAGATGTCGGCCTGCTCGGCACAAAGGCGATTCTCAATGCACTCAGCGAAAACGGTTATGCAAATATTGCTTACAGGGTTGCCTCGCAGGAGACCTTCCCTTCATGGGGATGGTGGATAGTGAACGGGGCAACGACACTCTATGAAAACTGGCCCATAGATGCCAAATCGGATATCTCGATGAACCATATAATGTTCGGGGAGATAAGCGCCTGGTTCTATAAGGCCCTGGGAGGGATACGGCCTGATCCTGAAAAACCGGGATTCAAGAATATTCTGCTGAAACCTCTATTTGTCGAGGGCCTCAATTCCGCCTCAGTAACGCATGTTTCTCCGTACGGGGAGATAGTATCGGAGTGGATAAGGAAAAAGAATACAATTGTCTATGGGATTACGGTCCCGGCAAATTCGGGAGCGAGTCTCTTCGTTCCTGATGGCTTTGAAATAAAGACTGTAAGGAATCCGGAGGATAGGAAGCCTGTTACGCTTGAACGGAATTCCGGCGGCTTTTTTGTTGTGCCTCCCGGGAAGTATGAAATCGAACTGACAAGCCGATAGCGCCATGATGCCCTCTATTTTCAACGATGTTATCGGTCCTGTTATGCGGGGCCCTTCAAGCTCTCATACAGCTGCCGCACATCGCATAGGATCGCTTATTCGACAGTTCTGCCGGCCGGAGGGAGGAAGGGTGCTCGTTGAATTCGACAGGAAGGGCTCCCTCGCAACTACATATGAAGGACAGGGTTCGGCAATGGGTTTGATATCGGGACTCCTTGGATTATCGATCCTCGATCGGGAGATGATAAGGTATAATGAGCTTGCCCGGGAAAGGGGCCTGGATGTTGTTTTCAGCATCACTGATCTTGTTCACAAGCATCCGAATACATACAGCATTATAGTTGAAGCTGCAAACGACGAGCGCTTTTCATTCGTAGCCGTATCTACAGGCGGGGGGATGATAGAGTTCATCGAAATTAATGGCTGTAGGGTTTCGTTAAAAGGCGATTTTTTTGCGACGCTGGTATGTTTTGAATCTGCGCCGGCAGGCAGGATTGAAAAGCTGGCCGAAGAACTGGGGAAAATACCTGCATTATCAGATGTTTTTCTTTCACTCGATGATGAGGAAAAATGCCTCATCGTGTTAATGTCACGGGAACCGGTAAGCGGTAAGGCCAGGGAACTTATTGACAGCATCGGCGATGCGGCATGGATAAAGCATATAGCGCCTGTAATGCCGGTAATCGGAGGGTTCACCGGTACCCTGCCTTTCACCTCTGTCGGTGAAATGCTTGCACTGGCTGTCTCTGATGGAAAGGACCTTGCAGACCTTGCGATCGACTATGAAAGCGCCCGTGCCGGGATAGAGCCCGGCAGGGTTGTCTCGATGATGAGTGAGATTGTTTCATTCATAAGAACTTCAATCGGCGAGGGACTGAAAGGCACTGTTTACCGTGACCGCATACTTGGTCACCAGAGTCACCTGATTCTCGAGGCAGAGAGGGAAAAGCGGATTTTCGCGACCCCCATGAACAGGATTACTTCTTATGTTACTGCGCTGATGGAGGCGAAAAGCTCGATGGGAATAATAGTTGCGGCTCCCACGGCAGGATCCTCGGGAGTCCTTGGAGGTACTGTACTCGGGCTGGCGGAGGAGAACGCTTCCAGCGAAGATAAGATCGCAAGGGCTTTCCTTGCGGCAGGACTTATAGGGGTATTCATTGCCGACAGGTATACATTTGCTGCAGAAGAAGGCGGTTGCCAGGTTGAATGCGGTGCTGCTTCGGGGATGACTGCAGCGGCACTGGTGAACCTCCTGGGCGGGACCGCCAGGCAGGCTTCGGATGCCGCCTCGATGGCGCTGCAGAACATGCTGGGACTTATATGCGACCCTGTGGCCGACAGGGTGGAGGTGCCCTGCCTGGGTAAGAATATTCTGGCAGCCGGAAATGCAATGAATTCGGCAAACATGAGCATGGCAGGCTTCGACAAGGTCATCCCCCTCGATGAAGTTATTGATGCAATGAAGTCGGTGGGAGAATCACTTCCTTCATCGCTCTGCTGCACAGGCCTGGGAGGTTTGTCAATAACACCCACGGCCCTGAAGATCCAGGAAAACCTGAAACTGAATAATCCGGGGAACTGAAAAAGATGAGATACTTCGATGGCGATACAATAGAAAGAGCTGCCACGGCAGTGGAATGGGTTGAGGCAATGGAGAAGGCCCTTGCTGCCCTTGTTGATGGTGCCTTTGTCCTGCCCCGCAGGATGCACCTCGACAGGGGCAATGATACCTTCCTGCTGATGCCCTGCATCTCTGATGAGTACTGGTCAACAAAGCTCGTATCGTTCTGCCCCGGAAACAGGGATTCAGGCAAGCCATCCATTTACGGGACGGTGATACTGAACAGTTCGGTTACAGGAGAGCCGCTGGCGGCAATGGACGGTACCATGATAACAGCCCTGCGGACAGCGGCAGTTTCGGCAGCAGGTATCAGGCTCCTTGCAGGTAAAGAAGTAAGCCGGGTGGGAATCGTGGGCGCCGGTGTCCAGGGCTTGTACCAGGCTCTCTTTGCATGCTCCGTGAGGAATATTGAAGAAGTCAGGGTCTTTGACACCCTGGAAAGCAATCCTGACCGCTTCCGTGATATCCTGAAGTCAAAGCGCCCTGGCCTGAAAGTAATCAGGTGCCTGACTTCCGCAGAACTTGCAAGGGATTCGGAACTGGTCATCACTGCTACAAATTCATCCCTGCCTGTATTCCCGGATGAACCGGATCTTTTCACCGGAAAGACATTTGTTGGCATAGGTTCATATAAACCTGACTGCAGGGAGTACCCGGAGCAGCTTTTCAGGCAGCTCAGCCAGGTATTTGCCGACACCACAGACGGCTTGCACGAAAGCGGCGATCTTATCGATCCTGTGAGAAATGGATGGCTTGATAAAAGAGATATTTATCCGATCGGCAACCTGATTTCCGGAAAAGTTATGCTGTCTCCCAACCCGACCAGGTTATTTAAGACTGTGGGAAGTGCTATATTTGACCTGTTTGCTGCAAAACTTGTTTATGAGAACAACATGAACAGGATGCACTGACCTGACCGGCGCAGCAATATGCCGGTACCTTGCGACATTGATTAATTACCAGGCAATCCCCGGAAAATGAAAACTGCTTTTTCTATTCTTGTTTTTTTCACAATGACCTGCCTTCTGAATGCGCAGGAACAGGTCTTTGATCCTTCATTTACTCTCTGGTACAAAACGCCTGCAAAGGAATGGGAGGAAGCCCTTCCTGTCGGCAACGGCAGGCTTGGAGCCATGGTTTTCGGAAAGTACGGGGAGGAGAAGATCCAGTTAAACGAGGAAACAATCTGGTCAGGCGGACCTTATTCAACTGTTGTAAAAGGAGGAGCGAAGCACCTCCCGGAAATACAGAAACTCCTTTTTGAGGGAAAACCCCTGGAGGCTCACAAGCTTTTCGGGCGCTACCTGATGGGCTACCCGGTTGAACAGCAGAAATACCAGTCCGCCGGCTACCTGCATCTCTTCATGGATAATGAGGAGAATGTGACTGGCTACAGGCGCTGGCTCGACCTTGAGACAGGCATTGCCCA
>JALOMK010000368.1 GCA_025455505.1 Bacteroidales bacterium | reverse complement strand
AAATGGCTTGGAGGCGGACTAGGCTGGGTGATCGGCGGACCGATTGGTGGCCTGCTGGGTTTTCTCGTTGGAACAGCTGTTGATTCTGCAACTGTTGTGACAAGCAGCCAGCGTTCAACAGGCGGAAGGACAACAGGCGGCGATTTCGGGATG
Organism: Bacteroidales bacterium; assembly: GCA_025455505.1. Taxonomy (GTDB): domain Bacteria; phylum Bacteroidota; class Bacteroidia; order Bacteroidales; family VadinHA17; genus LD21. The sequence continues at coordinate 2,533 of JALOMK010000368.1, read as the reverse complement.
AGCCTGCTCGTACTAGTTGCCGCCGTGATGAAAGCTGACGGTAAAGTTGTAAGATCGGAACTTGAATATGTGAAGCAGTTCTTTGTAAGACAGTTTGGAAATGAAGCCGCAAGGCAGGCTACGATGATGCTGAGAGACCTGCTTAAGCAGGATATACCTGTAAAGGATGTCTGCCAGCAGATAGGCAGCAATATGGACTACTCCTCAAGGCTGCAGCTTCTCCACCTGCTGTTTAATATTTCATTGGCCGACGGCAGCGCCAATGCCGCTGAAGTTGAAACAATTGAAAAGATCTCGGGTTTCATGGGCATCAACTCCTCAGATTTCCGCTCAATAAAGAACATGTTCGTTCCTGAAACCGACTCCCTGTACAGGATTCTTGAGATTGAACGCTCTGCAACAAATGATGAAGTCAAGAAGGCATACAGGAAGATGGCAATGAAATACCACCCCGATAAGGTGACACATCTCGGAGAGGATTTCAGAAGAACTGCTGACGAGAAGTTCAGGAAAGTAAACGAGGCTTATGAAATAATCAAGAGGGAAAGAAACATGACCTGACTTAATTTGCAGGCCAATAATAAGGACTATTCAAAATCAGGATTAAATTTGCATAAAAAAAGTAAAAATGGTATTAAAGGATATTCTGGCTATTTCGGGAGAGCCCGGCTTGTTCAGGTTCATTGCTCAGGGGAAGAATGCAATCATAGTTGAACATCTTGAAACAGGCAAGAGAAGCAGCGCCCATGGTTCCGCCAAGGTTAGCTCACTCGAAGACATTGCGATATTCACTGACAAGGATGACATGCCCCTTTCGAAAGTTTTTGACCTGATCTGGGATAAGCACAGCGGCGGCTCTGCAATAGATCATAAGTCAGATAATGAATCGCTTAAGTCATGGCTCTCAACAATCCTGCCTGATTATGACAGGGACAGGGTTTATGTAAGTGACATCAGGAAAATTGCGTTATGGTATAATTTGCTTCAGAATCTTGAGCTTCTTGTTAAGGAAAAAGAAGAAAAAGTGACTGAGGAGCCGGCATCAGTTCCTGAAGGCGAATCAGGTGAAGCTGAAGAAAAACCTGCCAGGAAGAAAAAGACATCTTCAGCAACCCCTAAGAAAAAATAAAAAAAGGGTTATGAATTTCGGAGGCAGTGAGGTTGTTTATGACTATAATGAATCTAAGATAGTTGTTTTGCCTGTGCCCTACGATGCCACAAGCACATGGATAAAGGGTGCTGACAAGGGCCCTGATGCCATTCTTGAGGCATCGGTGAATCTCGAATTCTACGATATCGAAACTGACAGCGAAGCGCATCTTAAAGGTATCCATACAGTGGAACCCGTAAGCGGATGCAGCAATCCGGCTGAAATGGTTGATGCCGTATATAACAGGACGCTGGCGCTGCTCGACGACGGCAAATTTCCCGTCATCATAGGCGGAAACCACAGTGTTTCGATAGGGGCAATTAAAGCATTTGCCAGCCGTTTCAGCGACCTTACGGTCCTGCAGCTCGATGCCCACGGTGACATGAGGGATGAATATGAGGGCTCACCCTTTAACCACGCCTGCGTTATGGCACGTGCCCGGGAAGTCGCCCCGGTAGTCCAGGCTGGAATCCGAAGCATCTCAGCCGGTGAACTTAAAAACATCGAAAGGGACAGGATATTCTATGCTCATGAGCTGACATATGATAAAAGCCTTTACAGGAAGGCTATTGAAACTCTTACATCAAACGTTTACATAACGATCGACCTTGATGTGCTCGACCCTTCGCTGATGCCCTCAACAGGCACTCCCGAACCCGGCGGGCCTGACTACAGGGAACTCATCCATTTTCTCAGGGATGTAATCAGGCAACGAAATGTGCTTGGTTTTGATGTGGTGGAACTCTGTCCCTCAGAATACAACAAGGCACCTGATTTCGTGGCAGCGAAAATAATTTACCAGTTGCTGTCCTACAGGTTTTGTTAGTCTTTGCCTGCAGGCACGTCGGTTTTTTTGGCCTCCTCCCAGATAACATTCATCTCGTCGAGACTCATGTCATGAAGTGACAGCCCCTTCCTGATAGTGGCATTTTCTAGGTAATTGAAGCGCCTTATGAATTTTCTGTTTGTTTTCTCGAGGGCAGCCTCGGGATCGATTCCGTAGAGGCGGGATGCATTTATAAGTGAGAAAAGGAGATCCCCCAGTTCAGATTCAATCTCTTCCTGGTTCCTTTTATCGACCTCAGCCTTGAGCTCATTTAACTCCTCAAGCACTTTATCCCATATCTGTTCCCTTTTTTCCCAGTCAAAGCCCACTCCTCTTACCTTTTCCTGGATCCTGTTTGCCTTTATTATTGCCGGAAGTGATGCAGGCACACCCGAAAGGACGGGCTTATACCCGTTGTGTTCCTTTATCTTGAGTTGCTCCCAGTTCTCTTCAACCTCGGAAGAATCAGCAACTGTTATGTCGCCGAATACATGAGGGTGCCTGTATACAAGCTTATTGTTTATTGACTCGAGGACATCTGCGATTGTGAATTTTTC
>JALOMK010000367.1 GCA_025455505.1 Bacteroidales bacterium | reverse complement strand
CGGAATTCGTCATCATCATAGCATCCGCAGTCGATTATTGCACACTCACCGCCAATGCCTTCAACTATGTATGTGTTCACTTCGATTGGTGAAAAAACAAGCCTGTAAGTTTCCATAGTCAGTTTTTGTCGTTAACAGTTCCCTTGAGCATCGGCACAAAGACAAAATTTCCGTGGGTGGTGGTTTCATATTCTGCTTCACCATTCCTTACAATAAGCGTCATTACCTGTGAGTCCTGGTTTCCCGCCGGGATGACAAGGCGGCCGCCGATTTTAAGCTGGCCAAGCAGTTTCTGAGGTATCCCGGGCGCTGCAGCAGTCACGATTATCCCGTCGTAAGGCCCGTATTGTTCTTTGCCCTCATAACCATCGCCATAAAAGAACTCTATATTGTAGCCAAGGGAAGAAAGTGTATGCTGAGCCTTTATATAAAGGTCCCGGAAGCGTTCAATCGTATAGACCCTTGCACCCATTTCTGCAAGAACGGCTGCCTGGTAACCCGAGCCCGTGCCTATCTCAAGTATCCTGTCACGCTTTTTTACCCTCAGCAGGGATGTCTGTACTGCAACGGTGTAAGGCTGTGAAATTGTCTGTCCCGAAGAGATCGGGAAAGCCTTGTCTGTATAAGCGTGTATAAGGAAGGCAGGATCCATGAAAAGATGCCTGGGTACCTTGTTAATTGCATTCAGAACATCTTCATCGCTGATCCCTTTACTCCTCAGTTCCTCAACCAGCTTACGGCGTTTCCCCTTTGCTTCAAATGAATCGGTCATCCCTGTGCCTGAATAGAATTAAAAAGTAAAATGCAAATATAAAGATTGTATCACAGGAGTCACAGAATTGAACAGTCATTTCTTTTTGTATATTTATGGCCTTAATGAAACACCTTTACAGCCTGCAATCACTAATTAAGACCATATCGGACTACATAATCACAATTGCCTGCCTCGTTTTATTAGCGCCGGTAATTGTAATTCTTGCCATCGTAATCAAATTAACAGGCAAGGGGCCTGTAATCTACTCCCAGGACCGCATAGGGCTTGGAGGAAAACCCTTCAGGATATACAAGTTCCGGTCTATGCACCATGGTACGGAAGAGGGGATACCTCTTCTCTCCGGGAAGGACGATAAGAGGATAAGCCTGGTGGGACGCTTCATGCGAAAGCATAAATTCGATGAGATACCCAACTTCTTCAATGTCCTGAAGGGAGAGATGTCACTTGTTGGTCCGCGACCGGAACAGCAGTATTTCATCGAGAGGATAGTGGAACGGGCTCCGGAATACACACGGCTGCACAGCATCAAGCCGGGGATAACATCATGGGGGCAGGTGGAATACGGCTATGCATCGAATGTTGAAGAGATGCTCGAGAGAATGAAATACGACCTCCACTACCTCGATAACAGGTCTCTGTGGTTCGATATCAGGATTGCTTTCCGGACTATGGGTATCATTGTCAGGGGCCAGGGAGTGTAACCTAAAGTCTTCCGGCTTCAATTTCGGAAAGTATTCGCTCAATTTCGGCATCCTCCCCCAAGGGGTCATACTCCGCTTTCAGATTGGTGCCGAATATCCTTGCTACGCCCTGCCAGAAGGCTGCCGGGAATTTCCCGCGATATTCCCTGATCAGTTCAAATGAAGTGTTCTGTGTCTCCCTGTCGATTAGCTTGATCAGTATCTTGCCCTGGGTAATCGTCATTTTGCTCAGGTCATCCTCATATTCCTCGAATACCTCCTTTTCAACTTTTCTGAGGTATTCCTTTCTTGCCCTGTCACCTTCTATTGCAGAAAGTTCATAGTTTACCTGGGTCAGCTTTTCTCTTACTATCAGAGCGTAAGGATAGACTCTCTTAATGTTGTAAATGAGCCTTTCGTTATACCTGCGCCCGCTCCTTCTTTCGCTCTTCGGAGTAGCATAAACCGTCACTTCACGTATTTCTACCTCAGGAAGAATCTCTCCGTTCCTCTCAACCTTGTTAAGCAGGTAGACCCTTCCCGGCACGCTGTCGGTCCTGGTGCGTGTGGTATCGCCCTGGCTGTAAAGTGCAGCACATAAGGGCAACAATGACAATATGGCTAACAGGTTTCTCACTTTCGCTGGATCAGTGCAAAGGTATCAAATAATGGGCCATACCTGACAAATAACAAACCGGTGGCCCTTTTATTATGTCTCAAGCAGAAGTGGACATGCCAGCACAATTGCAAATTATCTAAACTTTTACACCCTGTCTCGAATATATTTAGTAAATTTCATCTTTTATCTTCCTTTCATCTGCCTGGTAATGAGAACTAATTTCCTAAAAACAGCAGATAACTGGATTAACAATACGCTCCGATATCCCGGGATCGAAGAGCGGGAATTCGCATTGAGAAAAGATAGCTGGCTGTCAGCATTGGGACTGGTTCTTATAATCAGCATCCTTACCCTGCTGGTATACCTCATTGATCCCCGCCAGAATTTGCTGATTGCATATGGCATTTTCCAGATTGCACTGAAGATCATACTCCTGGCCGCTGGAATATGGCACAAGAGAGATATCAGTGTTGTCCTGTTCTTCAACCAGGTGACAATTGCAGTCGTAACCTTTGTTTTCGTTCTTTTGCTGGGCGGCATACCAACATCAGGAGGGCTTATACTTGTAGGCCTCTTCCAGGTGTTCTTCAAAAGCGGTGCGGCAACCGTCCGAGTAACAGTGAAACTTCAACAGGCCTTTGGG
>JALOMK010000366.1 GCA_025455505.1 Bacteroidales bacterium | reverse complement strand
TATAATATGATCTGTAAGTTCAAGCATCCTGGGATCATCGAGTGTTATCCCCGACCAGGCTTTGCCCTTGTCGGTAATATAAAGCTTTCTCATGGGGACGGCACCGATTGTATTGCCTTTCCCGTCGCCCAGAGCTATTACGTTTACTTCCGTGCCCCTGATAAACTCCTGTATTATTATAGGGAGTCCCCATTTGGCTGAAATCTTATTGAAGTACATTGCAGCCTGTTCAAAGTTCCCCGCAATATAGGCATCATAAAACTTGCCCTTGATTACCACGGGGTACTCATAATCTTCCAGGGCTTCCTTAAGCTCCCTTAGATTAACGACAGGCTTACCCTCGGGCACGCTGACACCATATTTCTTTCCGAAAGCAGGCAGGTTCGCCTTATGCCTTTCCTCAAACTGGCCCAGTTCAGGAAGAAAGGTATGAATACCCTCTTTCTCAAGAACTTCGCGCGATTTCATAAATGCAAGCAACTCCGCGTCGAAGTTGGGGAACAGGACGTCGATCTTCTCAACTTTGCTGATATCGAGCAGGCGCCTTACAAGCATGTCGGTTCCGTCCGAAGGATATGGAATCCTGTAAGTCTTGTCAACCAGGTCATGCATATATATCCCCGGCTCAAGACTTTCATAGGCAAGTCCTATTATGCGTACCTCGAATTCCCGCGATTCGCGCAGAGCTCTTATCACAGGCACACCCGGTCCGGGATTGTCGGTATTGTTAAGGCCTGTTACCGCTACTGTAAGTTTTCTCCTATTCCTCATCTTCAAGAAGTTTGTATTGCCTGAGCATCCCGACAAAGTCAAAATAGTACTTTTCAAAATCATCCCTTTCTACATCATAAGCAGCTGTGATGTGTGACGAGATCTCCTCCGCTGATTTCCTGTCGCGGATCAGGTTGAAAATCTCCAGGCCGATCTCATTAAGAGAATATGATTCGCCTCCTGTCGGATCGAACAGGAACCCTGATTCGCTTACTGCTATGTTCCTTTTTAGTTTCATCTTAATATTGTTTTTAACAAGACCATCATTATTGATTGCAGGTTGCATGACATTCTATAAAAAACGCATACAGACCGCTGATAGATAATCAATTATACAAGTAAGTCATTACGCCCGAGGTACTCAAAAAGAATCACCGGGGAGACATCTTTCATCTCCGAAATGATGTAATTTCTCTCCGGACGGGTGAAGAAAATATTCTCTCCAACCCTGTGGAAAGGGCACAAAATGCAGGAAAAAAAAAATCAAAAAAAAATCAATTCTGGCTTTTGACGCTGAAAAACGACACTGCAAGGATGTACAGCATGCAAACAACCAGGACAGACATCCCGATAGTAATACTGCTGATATCGCTCAGCCAGCCGATCAGGAGGGGTACTACGGCCCCGCCCGAAATTGCCATCATCATCAGTCCCGATATCTCGTTGCTGCGTTCCGGGTATTTCTCGACAGTGACTGAAAACACGAGAGGGAAGATATTTGCAACTGCCAGGCCTGTAACGAAAACAAGTATCCATGCCAGTGCAGCCTGCGATGCGAGGAGAAGAAGCACAAGGCATGCAATTCCGAGTGCGGCACTCCAGATCAGGAAGTTCCTCGATGATATTTTTGTAAGGAGCAGGGCTCCGGCAAAGGTCCCCAGCATTTTTCCAAGGAAGTAAACGCTTCTTCCCGATTCTGCAACAGTGGGGTCGATAGCAAACTTGCGGATCAGGAACTGGCCTGAGTTTGAGTTGAATCCCACATCAACACCTACGACAAGGAAGATTGCCATTACCATTATAAATATGAAACCTGTTCCGAGCAGGCTGAATGCTGATCCTATTGTAGCCTTTGTATCAGCAGGTGCTCTTTCTTCGATTTTTGAAGTCCCGAGCCAGAAAGCCGATGCAATCGACACGAGCCCGAAAACAAGGAATAGCAGCTTCCAGTCGCCGAACCACGACGCCAGGAGGGCGGCAAGCGGTGCTCCACTCATCGAACCGATAGACTTAATGAACTGTGAGAACGAAAGAAAGCTCGAGGCCCTGCCTGAGGGAACCACATCGACGAGCAGGGGGTTGGCCGAAACCTGTATGATTGTGTTGCCTATTCCAAGCAATGCAAAACCGGCCAGCACCAAAGCGTATGTATAGAAGAAATAAGGTACAAGCAGGCCGAGAGCCGTGATGCCGATACCTGCATTGAGCATGAAGCGTTTTCCAAGTCGCGCCTGTACAACCCCCACAGGCACCGAAAGAATAAGGAACCATAGAAAGGCAGCCGAGGGGATAAGCTGTGCAAGGGTTGAACTGAGGTTCATGTCCTTGCTCACACGGTCAACGCCGATGCCGACAAGATCGACAAAGCTCATAACGAAAAATGCCAGCAGTACGGGCAGTATCCTTGTGATGTTCACTTTCTGTGTGTTCATGGGCCTGGTTTGAGTTTTAAAGTTGAAACTGGTATATGAGTATGAATTTTTATGTCAGAGTCACATGAGAGGGAGGATGTGCTTAACAGATTCCCAGAATCCGTCGTCGAGAAGGTAGGCGCTGCCTGTGAGAGCAGCATCTTCCTTAAGCGCCGACAGAGTAACTTCACAGTGGCAGTTCTGCTCATGGAGGGTACTATTCAGCGAGTCGCCGAAAAGATTATAGGCGTTCGAGATATTACCGCCAAGGACAAGGACCTCGGCCCCGAACCTGTTTATCCAGCCTGAAAGAAAGAGCCCGAGGTT
>JALOMK010000365.1 GCA_025455505.1 Bacteroidales bacterium | reverse complement strand
CCTCCTTATTGCACCGAGGTTTTTAAGCACTGAAACAAAACCCATGAAGGCAGTACGGCTGTAATGAACAAGCAGTTTTGCCCCGGCGGCTTCCATCAGATCGCCTCCCCAGCATTCGATAACAGCCTGCGGATCAGCCTCCTTCAGTCCCCTTATGAGATTCGAGCCGTGGAGGTCGCCCGACTGTTCCCCGGCGATAATGAAATACTTCATGCCAGAAATTTGATGCCGAAAACAACAACAGCCCAGAGAATTGTTACAGCCAGGACACCCCTTGATGCCCGCAGCATGTCGAACCTGTTGAATATAAGAAAGATGATGATATTAGGAAAAACTGAGAGCGAGACAATATGTGTAACAATGTTTGCGGTGCTGAGGTGCGCCAGATAGTCCGTGAGCGAAAGGCTGCCCGGTGTAAAAAGCCAGATGAGAGCCATCACCAGCACCGGGAGCAGTGTGCCGGCTGCGATGCCCGTCAACTCCCTGTCATATTTCACGTTAATTTTCATTCCCCGAATTTCTCCTTTAGGTTTTTAATATACCAGTGGGCTGTCATATCGACTGTAACGGGGACAACCGATACAAAATTGTTCGAAAGAGCCCATTCGTCGGTGTCTGTGGCTTCGGGTTCATGGTTTTTAAATACTCCGGTGAGCCAGTAATATGTCTTTCCCATAGGGTCCTTCCTCTTCTCGAACTCCTCCTTCCAGTTGCCCTTGGCCTGCCGGCACACCCGAATGCCCCTGATATCCTGTCGTGATGCAGCAGGGATGTTCACATTTAGACAGACCCCCGGAGGAAGCGGCTCGCGCGCCACCATTTCCATCACAATGCGTATGTACTCCCCGCAGGCGCTGAAATCTGCTGCCGGCGAAAAATTATTAAGCGAAAAACCGACTGAATTGATTCCATAAAGGCAGCCTTCGAGGGCGGCAGCCATTGTGCCCGAGTAAAGAACGCTCACAGAGGCGTTTGCGCCATGGTTGATGCCCGAGACAACCCAGTCGGGCATGCGCTCGAGCAGCTGGTTTATTGCAAGCTTGACACTGTCGGTTGGTGTGCCGTTGCAGGCATAGACCCTGCGGGAATCCGTCTCCTCGAGAAGCTTCACCCTGAGGGGAGTCTTTACTGTGAGGGCCTGCGACATGCCTGACATGCTTTCGACGGTTGAAATCAGCACTACCTTGCCAAATTGCTCCATCACCTCAAGGAGCGTCTTCAGTCCGCCGGCATACAGACCGTCATCATTAGTCAGAAGGATCAGCCTGTCGTTTTTCTCAATTACCATCTGTGGTTCATTTGACCACAAATATAGATAAATTAGGGAAGCCGGAAAGTTCTTTTATGAACAGGCATAAAGGCATTACGCAAAAAACCTTACTTTTGCATTCTTGTATATAAATCTTAGCTCTAAGCATATATGAAGATATCCTATAACTGGATAAAAGAGTATCTCGACTTCGACCTGACCCCGTCGGAACTCTCGCTTATCCTCACTGGCATCGGACTTGAAATTGAAGGTTACGGGGAGTGGGAGTCTGTAAAGGGCGGACTCCAGGGCATTGTCATCGGGGAGGTCCTTACATGCAAAAAACATCCCGATGCCGACAAGCTTTCTGTTACAACAGTCAATACTGGGACTGGTGAGCCCCTTCATATCGTATGCGGGGCGCCGAATGTTGCTGCCGGGCAGAAGGTTCCCGTGGCTACTGTCGGCTCAGTTGTATACAAAGGTGCTGAGAGTCTTGAGATCAAAAAATCAAAGATCAGGGGAGAACTGTCAGAGGGAATGATATGCGCCGAGGACGAGCTCGGACTTGGAAGCTCTCACGAGGGGATAATGATCCTGGCTCCTGATGCAGTTCCCGGGACAAAGGCAGCGGATTACTTTGGAATCACGAAGGATTTCGTATTCGAGATAGGGCTCACACCAAACCGCATCGACAGCGGATCGCATTTCGGGGTTGCCCGTGACCTTGCAGCCTGGCTTGCAGTGAACAGGAACTTCGAAGGAAGGGCTAAACTCCCTTCGGTTGATGCTTTCAGGCCGGGCAACAATAGCCTTGAAATGGAGGTGATTGTTGAAAACACGGCTGACTGCCCTAGGTATTCAGGTCTTACAATTTCGGGAATCAGGGTCGGCGAATCGCCCGAATGGCTTAAAAACAGGCTTCGCGCTGTAGGACTCAATCCTATTAACAATGTCGTCGACGTCACAAACTTTGTACAGCACGAAGCAGGGCAGCCGCTGCATGCTTTCGATGCAGGCATGATAAAAGGAAATAAAGTCATAATACGCAACCTCCCCGACCTTACTAAATTTCTGACTCTCGATGAAGTTGAAAGGACCTTGTCTGCAAAAGACCTTATGATATGCAATTCCGAAGAAGGAATGTGCATAGCGGGTATCTTCGGCGGACACAAGAGTGGCGTTACATCGTCCACAACATCAATCTTCCTTGAGAGCGCCTATTTCAACCCGGTTGCAATAAGAAAGAGCTCGAAGAGGCACGGGCTCAAGACAGACGCTTCCTTCCGTTTTGAGCGCGGAGCCGATCCGAATATCACAACCTGGGCGCTTAAGAGAGCTGCACTTCTGATAATTGAGACTGCAGGCGGAGAGATAAGCTCAGGCATCAAAGATGTATATCCTGAAAGAATAAAGAATGCAGTGGTTGAACTGAGCTACGCAAATACTGCAAGGCTTATCGGCAAGACAATTGACCCGGGGGTAATA
>JALOMK010000079.1 GCA_025455505.1 Bacteroidales bacterium | reverse complement strand
CAAAGGACAATATCAATGCAGCAATGATAATCATCATGTGTTTTGTGCTCGCTGCGCCGGAAGGGTTTCCGTCACGGGCCCTTGCTCCAAACGTATTGCGGCCTAAAGCAGCTATCGCGAGCATGCCAAACAGAAAAAACGGCGCGTTACGCAGCCAGGCGCTGTAATTAGGAGTATGCTCCGGCAGACAGGAGGCAAGCCAGATATTGTCCGGATAAAAAAGCAGAATGATTCTTGCGGCAAAAAGAATATAGATTGCAAACATGATACTGTTATTCTTGCCGTTTCCAAACTTATCCCTGACATACAGGCCCAGAAACAGATAATAAAACGACATGGTAACTGAGGTAGCGAATATTGCGCCGGACACGGTGAGGAACTGCGTGCCGGGTGTCGATGAAAAAAGGGTCAGATAAAAAAACGAGAACTCACACGGCGCCGCGTTCTGCAAAAAGCTTATCAGCAAACCCAGAAACAGCACACTGTCTCCGGATGCCAGAAAGATATTCGCCAGGGCAAGCCACTTGACATGCTTTTTTCTGCCGGCCTCAATATCCTTGAAGCCCCGCACAAACAATGCATTGCAAAACCAGATGACCGCATAAAAATGCGCCTTGATGCCGCTTTTGAGTTTATTTCAAAGATAGGGGCGGAGTTTTATTGTTTTCACGACACTGATGTCGTTGGCGGCGGGTCAGTCTTCGAAATCGAGAAAAAGCTTGAGAAGACTGTTCCCGTGATGAAGGCGCTGCAGAAGCAGGCGGGTGTCAGTCTTTTGTGGGGAACCGCAAACCTGTTCTCGCATCCGCGCTACATGAACGGTGCAGCAACGAATCCCGATTTTACGGTAGTCGCCAATGCTGCAGTCCAGCTAAGGAACGCTATCGCCGCCACTGTCGAGCTTGGTGGTCAGAATTACGTTTTCTGGGGTGGTCGTGAGGGTTATATGAGCCTTCATAACACCGACATGAAAAGGGAGGTCGAGCACCTTGCAATGATGCTTTCACTGTCGCGTGACTACGGGCGCAAAATCGGATTTAAGGGAACCTACCTTATTGAACCCAAACCGATGGAACCTACGAAACACCAGTACGACTATGATGCGGCTACCGTAATAGGATTCCTGAGGCATTTCGGGCTGGAAAAGGATTTCAAACTGAATGTTGAAGTGAACCATGCCACCCTGGCAGGTCATACCTTTGCGCACGATCTTCAGGTAGCAGCCGATGCAGGGCTCCTGGGCAGTATTGATGCAAACAAGGGCGACTACCAGAACGGCTGGGATACTGATGAGTTCCCGACAAATGTTTACGAGCTCACCGAAGCTATGATGGTCATACTGCAGGCAGGTGGATTTACTAACGGGGGGATAAATTTCGACGCTAAGATACGTCGCAACTCGACCGATATTGAAGATATTTTCATTGCCCACATCAGCGGGATGGACACTTTTGCAAGGGCTCTGATTATTGCTGACAAGATATTGAAAGAGAGCGATTACCTGAAAATGAAGAAGGACAGGTATAAAAGCTTTGACAAGGGTGCCGGCAAGGACTACGAAAAGGGAAAACTGACCCTCGAAAAACTAAGAGAGCTGGCTTCAGAACTGGGAGAGCCCGGTGCAAGGAGCGGCAAGCAGGAGTTGCTCGAACAGCTTATTAACATGTATCTTGTTTAATATCTGTATTATGAATAACAGTATTGTAATAGAGCAGAAGAGTAGATTTGACTTCGACAGCACAGTTGAAAAGCTGTCGGCAGAAGCCGAAAAGCATGAATGGAACATGCCGGCAGTTCATAACCTCCAGCAGTCGCTGGCCAAAGCCGGCAAGCATGTCAGGCCAGTCAAGGTTATTGAGATATGCAAGCCAAAGTATTCCGGGCAGATGCTTGAGCTTAACGACGAGAGAATAATCTCTGTAATGATGCCATGCAGGATCTCTGTATATGAAAAGGACGATGGCAATACATATGTTTCGCTTATAAATGCAGGGGCCATGGCAGCCGAGTTGCCGGGAAACATTGCAGCTGTAATGAAGGCTGCTGCAGACGAAACATTTGAAATAGTAAAATCGGTTACCTGAAAGAAACCAGGGTTTCTTGGGGCGGTATTTTGATACGGAATACCTTGAGTACCTGACTTATTTATAACTATTTCATCAGGATTTTTTCAATCGATTTCTTCTCTGTTACGCTCAGGTTCTCCATTGTTTCCAGTGCATTTTCGATCTTTGTCTTGAAGTTCCAGCATGTCATCTGGCGCAAAGCCAGCCGGCGGGCAAATTCCCAGGACGAAATGGCGGTGTTGCCCCTGCATACGTTCCAGGCGATGTAAAATGCCTTATGGATGGGGAACTTGCAGTTGTGAAAAATGGTGCCGGCGGCTGCAGATTCTTCTGATTTGCACTTTGTACAGCGACGTGATGAAGGTGTTTTGCCGGGACAGCTGTTTGTGTTACCGCACTTGCGGCATATGAAGCCGTTACCCCACTTTAGCCCTGCCAGAAACTCATAGCAGCTTCCATCATCGGAAAATAGCCTTTCAAGCTCCGGACCGGATATGTCATCCTTGAATATCTTTCCCATAATCAGCTGTTCACGGCGTCAAAGATATGAAATTCCGGGGTGATGCTAAAAAGATTTAAGTGATATTATTGCGATTTAAAAATTAATTGTAATTTTGCAGTCTGAATGTCATATTAAAGAAGTTTGCCTGTCATATGGAATACACTGAAATCAGCAAGCGGTACAGCGGCCTCGCGGAGACTGAATGCTGTCTTTCGTGCGGAGGAGCCATCAATTATTCGGAGGCGGCGTCCGGTGAAGTCTGCGTCGACCTGGGAAGCGGAAGAGGTACCGATGTTATAAGGCTTGCAGAAAAAGTAGGTACTGAGGGTTATGTTTACGGGGTGGATATTTCGGAGGGGATGCTTAAAAAAGCAAGGGAGACTGCTACTCGCCTTGGCGTGAAAAATGCAGAATTCATTAATTCGCCCCTTGAGAAGCTGCCTGTTGATGATTGCAGGGCTGATCTTGTCATTTCAAACTGCACAATAAACCATTCATCGGACAAGCAGCTTGTGTGGAATGAGATTTTCAGAATTCTCAGGGAGGGAGGGCGTTTTGTTGTAAGTGACATTTATTCTGCTGAGCCTGTCCCGGAAGAGTACCGCAATGATCCGGTTGCCGTCTCGGAATGCTGGGCCGGCTCGGTGACAAGGGATGTATACCTCGGGCAGCTTGAAAAAGCCGGATTCAGATCAATATCCATCATTGAGGAGTCGGCTTTCTATGAAAAGGGGAAAATAAAAGTGGCAAGCTGGACAATTACCGGGAAAAAACCCGGGGAAAGTGCAAATTAAGATATTCAGAGCAATTAATTAAAAAACACCATAATGAAAAGAAATTCAATTATAATGCTGGCCTTTTTGGGGCTCCTTCTCACTGCATGCAGCGGCGGAGGTCCGGCTAAGGAACAGGGTGCAAAGGCGACAGCGAGCAAATTCGTCACCGAACTGTCGGACGAGAGCTTTAAAAAACTTATTTTTGATTATGAGAAAAATGAGGATTTCAGGTTTGAGGGTGACAAGCCGGCAATAATAGACTTTTACGCTGACTGGTGTGCGCCCTGCCGTCAGCTGTCGCCGCTTGTGGAGAGCATAGCTGAGGAGTACTCGGGAAAGATAAATGTGTACAAAGTTGATACAGACAAGGAGAAGAAGCTTGCGAATGCACTTGGGATAACAGGTCTGCCGACTCTCCTGTTCATCCCTTCTGAAGGCATGCCGCGGTCTTCGCTCGGTCTGATATCCAGGGAGGATATGGTAAAGGCAATAAATGAAATAATGTTGGTTAAATAAAATTTGTCTTATGAAAAGCGTAGTTAAGAAGAAGGAAAAAAGGAACAGTACGAAAGTTGCACAGTGTTGTGCAAAAACCTCAAAAACAGTTGCCGGCTGCCACGATTAGATCAATGAAGTACTCAAGGTTCAATATTCTTTCGAAGATCAGGGATTCGGACCGGTATTATATTGTCAACCTGTTAAGCGGGAGTGCAGATATTCTGAATGCTGAGGAATACCTCCGGATAGAGGAACTGAAGCAGGGAACAGGTTGGGAAACTGATGATTTCACACGGGATCTTTCGGAGAAAGGGTACCTTGCTGAAGCAGAAGAGGAAGAAAGCCTATGGAGGCAAAAATACCTTGACTTCCTGGATTCGCGGGAAAGCGATGAGATACAGATATTTTTCGTGACAAACTACAGCTGTAATTTCAGCTGCAGCTACTGCTACCAGGATCAATATTCAAATCCTGACGGCGGCCTTACGGAAGAAATCATTGACTCCTTTTTCAGGTATGTTGTTTCTGAATTTTCCGGCAGGCGCAAATACATTACTGTTTTCGGGGGTGAACCTCTTATGAACGGAGACAGGCAAAAAGGACTGATCTCATACTTTGTTGATAAGGCAAACGAAAACTCCCTCGATCTGAGCATAGTAACCAACGGCTATCATCTTGCAGGGTACATTGATGTTCTCAGGAAAGGGCGGATACGCGAGATTCAGGTCACCCTCGACGGTACCCGGGAAATTCATGATAAAAGACGTTATCTCCACGGCGGTGGAAGTACCTTCGATAAAATAGTAGATGGTATCGACCTTTTCATTAGCGAAGGGATCACAGTAAACCTTAGGATGGTTGCCGACAGGGATAATATCGGAAATCTTCCGGAACTGGCTGCCTTTGCTATTGAAAAAGGCTGGACGAAGAGTCACTTTTTCAAGACTCAGATCGGGAGAAATTATGAACTTCATCACTGCCAGAGCGCTCCGGGCGTACTCTTTGACAGGCTTTCCCTCTACGAGGCAATTTATGAGCTTATCAAATTGCATCCGCATATTACAGAATTCCACAAGCCTGCTTATTCGGTGGCTAGGTTCCTTTCGGAAAACGGCGAGCTGCCCGATCCTCTTTTTGATTCATGTCCTGCCTGCAAGACAGAGTGGTCCTTTGACTATACGGGCAGGATCTATTCATGCACTGCAACAGTGGGAAAGGCCGGTGAGGAGCTAGGGACATTTTTCCCTTTCGCAGAGCGCTATGATGACAAGATAGCGGAATGGGAGAAGCGTGATGTAAGCGCCATTCCCGAATGCCGGGAATGCAGCCTGCAGCTTGCATGCGGTGGAGGATGCGGTTCGGTTGCCAGGAACAGTACAGGCAGGATATGTTCACCAGACTGCAGGCCGGTGAAGGAACTTCTCGGTGCTGGTTTCGCAGCTTACAGTGAAGTATTTAAAATTAACACATAATCAAATGAAGGAAATTGATTCTTCCGCGTTTGAAGCGGAAGTACTTAACGGAGGAAAGGTTGTTCTTGATTTCTATTCAACGGAATGTCCGCCCTGCGAGGCACTGGCTTCGAAGTTCGAAGACCTGTCTAAACTTTACGGTGCCGATGTGAAATTCATAAAAATATTCAGGCAGCAGAACAGGCAGCTGGCCGAGACGCTTGGTGTGAAATCTTCGCCGACTCTCCTTTTCTTCGACGGGGGTAAAGAGGTTGCCGGCAAGCTGGCAGGCGGGATAAAGCGAGGTGATATAATCAAAAGCCTCGACAGCATGCTTACACCTGAAAGGGTAAAGGAGATCAAGTCTGTAATCAAACCCAGGTTTTCGGAGTTCGATGTAATTATTCTGGGTGCTGGTCCTGGCGGGCTTACAGCAGGACTGTATCTCTGCCAGGCAAAGGTAAATACTGTACTTATCGATCCATCTCTTCCCGGCGGGCATGTTTCAACCACACACGAGGTTTCAAACTATCCCGGTTTCATTGAGCCGCAGGCCGGCTATATGCTTTCGCACAACATGAGCGAGCAGACAAAACTTTGCGGCACTGTCTACAAGGTTGCAGTCGACATTACAAGCGTGGATCTGGAAAAGAAGGAAGTTGTAATCGATGAGTACGAGACTGTAAGGGCAAAGAAGCTTATTATCGCTACCGGCACAACGCCCAACCTTACAGGCGCTCCGGGTGAAAAGGAGCTCAAGGGAAAGGGGATCTCATATTGTGCCACCTGCGACGGCAAATACATGGATGGCAAGGAGGTTGTTGTGATAGGAGGAGGGAACTCCGCCGTAGAAGAAGCGGATTATCTTACCCGCTTTGCTTCAAAGCTGACAATAGTACATCAGCTGGACAGGCTGACGGCAAACAAGAAGGCCCAGGACAAGATATTTGCCAATCCGAAGGTGTCGGTACTTTTCAACAGTGAGCCTCGGGCATTTGTAAAGGCTGGTGACAGGCTGGTGACTGAGATAGAGAACCTTGTGACAAAGGAACGATCTAAGCTTTACAGTGACGGTGTTTTCATATTCATAGGGATGAAACCGAACACATCTCTTTTCGGTAACAGGCTTAATTACGACAAATGGGGCTACATAGTTACTGACGATGACATGAAGACAAGCATGGAAGGCGTTTATGCAGTCGGTGATGTGATAAGCAAGAAATACAGGCAGATAACCACCGCTGTTGCCGACGGTACCATAGCCGCCATGGCGATCTCCAAAGAGCTCGATTGATTTTTATATCAGTAGAAGCGGCGATACCGGGAAGCTGACAAGTAATTGACAACTTCCGGCACTTGAAAAATCATACTGTCAGTTATGGCTGCACTGATGGTCGTGTGAATGGCCATGGGCGTGATGTGCCTCATGCTGGCTGCAACTGCTGCCGCTGTCATTAATCTGTCCCGACAGAAAGGCTTTTACAACTTCAGTCGCATTGCCGGAGCATCCGCGAACAACTTCTATTCCGTTTGAATTAAGGACATTTATTGCTCCTCCTCCTATGCCGCCTGCGAGCATCACTGTGACACCGTCGGCTGCCAGCACGGATGCTATGTCTGATTTGCATCCGCAACCCTGGGGTGACTGCACATTTTTGACATCGGATATTTCCTTTTTCTCAGTTACCGTAAACACTTTGTAGGATTCGCAATGGCCAAAGTGGCCGTCGATAGTGTTTTCTGAAGATACTGGTACTGCTATTTTCATTTCAGTATAATTTAAGAAGTTACGATTTTGAAATCCGGGGGACTCGCGATTGATTTTTTCACTTTGCAGAGGCCTGCGGCATTGACCACGGATTCCCTGTATTTCTCTGGAAAACCAGCTGGCAATTGAATATCAATTGTAATGTCAGTCGGAAGGTCAGTGGCCTCGTCAAATGTTATTTTCTGCCGTATCTTTATTCCATCTGTCGGGATGCCCCTCCTGTCGCAGAATGATTTGACATAGATCCCGGCGCAGGTCCCTATCGAAGCCAGGTAAAGGTCAAAAGGCGATGGTGCGATGTCGGTGCCCCCGTTGTCGAGAGGCTGATCGGTCCTTATTGAATGTCCGTTATACAGGGCTGTAATTACTTTGCCCCCTTCAAATATTATTTCCATGCATTATTCTTTCAATATCAATTATTAAAGACTCTTTCGCGGGAGCAGTCAATTCTTAAGGGCTGTCATAAGGAAGACGTTGAATTTGCTGCTCTGTGTTTCACTTATTTTCCTGTCGATTACAAAGCATACACTGCAGGATATCTCCGAAAAGCCGTTTGCGGCAAGCATTTCTTCAAGTTCCGCAGTATTGAATCCCCTGTGACCCGTAAATCCTTCACCGTGGAAGGATCCGTCCTCGGGGCAGAGGTCGGCTATTGCAAGGTATGCTCCGGGCCGCATCATTATGCTGAATTTTTTCAATATTGCAGCCACGTCATTCACATGATGAAGGACCATCTGGGTAAATACAAGGTCAAATGATTCTCCGGTATAGTCGGAGTGTTCCAGGTCAAATTGCAGGGCTCTCATGTTTCCCGCTCCCGAAGCGGCGATCTTGTCATTCATCACCCTTACCATTTCCCTTGAGTTGTCCATAAGGATTATTTCCTTCAGCTCTTCCCTCAGGAGGAGGCTTGTGATGCCGGTACCTGCTCCATATTCAAGTGCCGACATCGACTTCCTGAGTGGTATTGCTTCCCTTATGTGTGTTGCTATGGCCTTCGAGCGGTCGAAATGCATGGGATTAAGGTCCCATTCTGCGGCCTTGCTGTCAAATTCGCTCATACTTGTCTTTTAAATTTAAAAAGTAACCGCAAAGATACTGCTTTGCGGTTACCCGGCAACCTGGGCCTGTTTTCTACTTCTTAAGTATTTTCTTCAGAACCTTTTCCTTGTCAAGTTTTTTTGTACAGAAGAACCAGTCGTAGCATTTCATATCTTCTTTTCCTTCCATCCTGTCTTTTGCTACTCCGCATGATCCTGCAGGAGGGACGATAACATCATCACCGGGTCTCCAGTCGGCAGGTGTTGCAATGCCAAACTCGTCTGCTGTCTGGAGTGCCAGGACAACCCTGTAGAGCTCATCGAAGTTTCGTCCCAGGCTGAGGGGATAGTAAATAATTGTCCGTATGATTCCCCTGGGATCGATAAAGAAG
>JALOMK010000364.1 GCA_025455505.1 Bacteroidales bacterium | reverse complement strand
TATCTTCGATGTCTCCCCGAGTCCGAATACGATGAACAGGATAGGCAATACCGCAATAGCCGGGATCTTGTCAAAGAAAAGAACATAAGGGTAAAGCAGCTTTTCCGCATAAGGAAACGCCCCCATAAACAGCCCGGCATAAATGCCTGCAAAAATAAATATCATTGAAATTAATATCCGTTTCCCGCTGGCTTTCGTATCCTGCCAGAGCAGGGAATTGCCCTGCTTCAGATATGTGAGAGTAGCCCCATTTTTAAAAGCATCCCATTTGCCGGAGAACTTCCCTTCTTCAAGAGCCTGCCTGTCGCGCATGCGGGCCTCCTGAAGCGATTGCGGCACATCGGATTTTATTATTTCGCCATTTTCATCATATTCCTCTTTTATGTTTACTTCGAATACTGTCTTTCTGAAGCCGTCCCATAACTGCTCCCCTGTTGGAACAAGTTTATCCTGGGGGTTTTCAGCATGCCTTTCGACAGAAGTGTTATAATAGATTTTTATGCAGACAAGAAAGAGAACCAGTGAGAGCAGCACAGAAATGCTCCTGCCGGGTCTTGTTCTGAGCCGGTAGAAGTTTTTTAACATCTCCGTAAACTCCCTTCCTATTCCGGCAAGAAAACCGGCAAACCACTCTGGTAATCCTTTTGTTGAATCGAGAATCTTTCGAAGCGGGCCTTTAAGCCATTTCATTGTATTCACAAACATATGTTTTACTTAATTGCACCCTTCATGTAGCTCGTGTCGTAAATGAACAGGATATTGTTATTGCTACCGATTACTGTTCCGTCGGGAAATTTGATTCCGAGGTCATCTGCCTTAACCCCGGTACCGAGCAGTTCGTACTTGGAGCAGAAATTCCTGACACGGCGCATGTTTGTCTTTATATCCTCTCCGCTTGTATAGGCAACAGCTTCAGAGGCCTTGTAAAACATAGCTGTGGTCTTAAGCTGGTTCTGATACTCTATAAGGCTTGATCCCCCAACCCTGGCCATCTCTTCAAGGGCTCCTTTTCCTTTTTCTGTCCTTGATGACATTATGTCCATTACCTCGTACCATGCACCGGCAAGTGCCTTCCCAAGTTCGGGGTTTGCCTGAAGCACTTTTGTTTTTACGATCATCAGGTCGAGTATTTCCCCTGGTATTTGAGATGAATCAAATATCTTCTTCACACCCGGGGTCTTCATTATTTCCATTACAAGCGGGTTCCAGGTTACAACAGCTTCCTGGTCCTTATTTGCGATGAAAGCCGGCCCAATGTCGCTGTCGCTGACATTTATGATCTTCACATCATCGTCTGTCATGCCGTTCATGTCGAGCGCACGCGACAACATGTAATGAGAAACGGAGAACTGAACCAGGTTTACCTTCTTCCCTTTCAGCTGAGGTATTGTAAGATTGTTCCTGACTATCAGCGCATCGTTGCCATTCGAATAGTCGCCGACGATTATAGCCGAGCACGATATTCCGCCCGCAACAGGAATTGTAAGACAATCCATGTTCGTCATAACACATGCATCTACCGAGGGAGTTGTGAAAGCCTCAATGGATGGCATGTAATCCATCCTGACGAGCTTGATCTTAATACCATACTGGTTTGCCCATTTGTCAAGAATTTTTGAAGTGCCGGCATATGCCCAGGGATTCCACCCTGCATATATCGACCATGCGACAGTGAATTCCTTAGGGGCGGGAGCATTGGTTGCCTCCTTCCTGCCGGAGGGCATGAAGGAACTCAGGGCAATAGTTATTATAACCAGGGCTGAAGCTATAGCCGGCCGGTACTTGTAGAATGAATTTTTCATTTGTTTTATTTATTAATGAGAATTTTGATTTATTATCAGACTTCATCATCTGCCGTAATATCGACAAAAGCTTTTTTCCTCACGGCTTCTCCCTTCTCTATGCGTTCTATTGTATCGCGGCCTTTCCTTGTAAGGTCTTCCAGTTTCCCGATCGATTCCTTCATTCCGCTCAGGGCATTTACCCTGAATGTTGAAAGTTCGTCAACTGCTTCATTAAGCCTGGTGAAAGCGCTTGCAAGCACCTCTATTGCTATTGTCGGCTCGGTAGCAGCTTTCTGTATTTCCACGCCCTGTGTCTTGAGAGTTTCGGCATTGCCGACAAGGATCTTCTCTGTTATATCCTTGGTTCCCTTTACTGCCTCAAGCACCATTCTTTGCTTGTTAAGGGCAAACTGAGCCGTGACACCAACGCTGAGTGCGACAGTTGTAATTGTCACGCTTCTTTCGACTCCCTTGATAAGCTCGTCATTGTTCCTGATGAGAAGATCATATGTAATTACCCCCTGCTGGTTAACATTCAGTGCGGTCTGCAGGTCTATTATGCGCTGCCTGAGCGGGAACAGGACTTCCTCCTGAAGGAACCTGTACTCTTCAGGGTTTTCCTGCTGGCTGATCTCCCGGAGCTTTGCCTCGAATTTCTGATCGAGTACCTGCCCTACCTTTATGGCGTGGGCAAGGCCATCAAGGGTTTCGCGCAAAGCCTTCTTGTCCATCCCAAGGATATTGTTGTCGTCTTTCAGGCCCTCTTTTCCGGCAAGAAGACTCCGGGTAATGTCTTTCAGCACAACGCTGCCTTTTTCATAACGTTCGAGATACCTGCTGATGGGGTTTTTCTTTCCCAGGAATCTCCTGAAAAATTTGGCTGCGGCACTGGTTGGTGCTGCCAGGTTATACTGGTGGGGGTTAAGCGCCTCTACCTCATTCCTTAACAGCAGGAGGTCTTTTGCA
>JALOMK010000363.1 GCA_025455505.1 Bacteroidales bacterium | reverse complement strand
TGCAACAGAGCGGATCAATTCAAGAGTGTGGCTGTCGGAGGCTTCGATGAAGAAAGGCAGATCTACAAAGGAAATGCTCCTGTCCCTTGAGAAAGTCTGAAGAGGGTAAAGAACACCTTTATGCCGCATGGCGGCAGGAAATACATCGAGCCCGAAGCTCCCGGCTGTATGAACGACGGCCGGGGTCCCGGCTGCCCTGATTCCGGACAGGACTGTGCTGAGCCTGTGGTCGGGAACAGCAACAATTATCAAACCTGATGAATCGGGGAAAACGGGTTCTGTCGACCAGGAAGCACCTGTTTCTGAAGCAAGGCTCCTGCAGCTGCTTTCATTTTCCGAAACTATGAGATCTATTTTATAGCCTTTTTCGTGCAGTTTTCTGCAGAGTGCGCCCGCAACCCGGCCTGCGCCTGCAAAAGAAATATTGAATACTGACATTCTCCCGTAAGTTGAAAATGCTGTAAAAAATAAAATCCGGATCAGCTCCGGATTTTAAGTACTATTTTTTCCCGTACATGTCTACCGTAACCTCGGTGACCTGTATCTGGTATACTTTGTAATAGCTCGCGTAGGATGAACTGTTGCTTGCATTCATAAGATAATTGCATTCCCAGTACACATGACCCGAAACCTGGAGAACGTCGCCCGGTGAATAATTCTTCATCGAAGGAAACATCTCACCCGGGTTACAGAACATATAAGTCGAATACGGATCGCCAAGGAGATTGAATGTAATGCTTGCACCGGTTGTCCAGTAAACCGTGGCCTGGGCTTTTGTGAGAGTGAACAGTTCATCCTTCCCGCAACCGCATTTAGGCTGTTTTTTGCATCCCTGGTACGAAACCAGAGGGGTAAGCATTATAAGTGCAACAAAAATCTTTCTTAAAATAGCAGTTCTCATAAAGCCATATTTATGCACTATGAAGCAAGATTGTCAAAGGTAAGAAAAAATTCATGCCTGCGCTGTCGGTCCTCCGAAATTTAGCGGCAGTGCAGGGCCTGATCCTTTAACTTCCTTTATAGTCCCATGAACAGCCTCGTACTTGGCAATGTTATCCTGCAATGCAGCAACCAGCCTTTTGGCATGCTCAGGAGTGAGGATTATCCTCGACTTCACCTGGGCTTTCGGAATACCGGGCATTATCCTGACAAAATCAACAACGAATTCAGAGGATGAATGAGTGATCACAGCAAGGTTCGAATATGTGCCCTGTGCCGTTTCCTCGTTCAGTTCAATGCTGATCTGTGAGGGATTCTTCGGATCTGTCATCTTGAGCCTGTTTTAGTTTTATCGTTCAGCTCCCGCCTGCACCTCCTGCGCTGCTTCAACCATGCTTTCATACTCCTCGAGTGAACCGACAATAATACCATTGTACTGTCTCTGTCCTGTTCCGGCGGGTATAAGATGTCCGACGATAACATTCTCCTTGAGGCCTTCAAGCTTATCGACTTTCCCGAGGATAGCTGCCTCATTAAGTACCTTGGTAGTCTCCTGGAAGGAAGCTGCCGAGAAGAAGCTGTTGGTCTGGAGAGCCGCCCGTGTAATCCCCTGGAGCACCTGGCTTGAAGTTGCAGGAATTGCATCCCTGGAATCAACAAGTTTAAGGTCGCGGCGTTTCAGCACCGAATTCTCGTCCCTGAGTTTACGAGCGGAAACTATCATACCGGCTTTCATAGTCTGCGAATCGCCGCCATCGATAATCACCTTCTTTCCGTATATCCAGTCGTTCTCATCCATGAACTCAAGCTTATCAACAACCTGGCGTTCAAGGAATTTGGTATCGCCCGGATCGACAATCTCCACCTTGCGCATCATCTGGCGCACTATGATCTCGAAATGCTTGTCATTGATCTTTACACCCTGGAGGCGGTATACTTCCTGGATCTCGTTAACAATATATTCCTGGACCTTTGTCGGGCCCTTGATTGCAAGTATGTCTGAAGGCGTTATGGCCCCGTCGGAAAGCGGAATACCTGCCTTTACATAGTCGTTCTCCTGGACAAGTATCTGTTTTGAAAGCGGCACGAGGTATTTCTTGATCTCGTCTGTTTTTGATTTGATCGAGATCTCCCTGTTCCCTCTTTTAATCTTTCCGAATGTTACTTCACCGTCGATTTCAGAGACAATAGCCGGGTTTGAAGGATTACGTGCCTCGAAGAGTTCTGTAACCCTTGGAAGACCTCCTGTGATATCGCCCGATTTACCAACTGCGCGCGGGATCTTGGCAAGGACTTCTCCTGCCTCAACCATCTTGTCTGTATCAATAACAAGGTGCGAGCCAACAGGAAGGTTGTACATCCTCAGCTCCTCGCCCTTTGGCGAAAGAATCTTAATCGCAGGGTTCTTCGTTTTGTCCCTGCTCTCGATTATCACTTTCTCCTTGAAGCCTGTCTGTTCGTCAGATTCCTCCCTGAATGTGATACCCTCGATAAGGAAATCGTAGCCTATTTTACCTGACAGCTCAGATATTATAACAGCGTTGAAAGGATCCCATTCGCAGATCAGTTTACCCTTCTCGACTTCCTGCCCGGGTTTCACATAAAGTTTCGATCCGTAAGGAATTGTATGAGTTGTGAGTGCAATGCCTGTCTTCTTGTCGATGATCCTGAGTTCTGCGAGTCGTCCTATGACGATGTCGATATCGCCTTTTTCAGCATCTTTCTTTGGAACAGTCCTTAGTTCCTCTATTTCGGCGATGCCTCCATAGCGGGCCACAAGCCTTGATTCGGTTGTAATGTTCGATGCAGTACC
>JALOMK010000362.1 GCA_025455505.1 Bacteroidales bacterium | reverse complement strand
CCGGGGACCTCCCGCGGATCGGGTTCAAGATCATATTCCTTTGTTTCCATTCATAATGATTTAGTCAGCATTCAGTCCTTCTCCTTTACCTTTAGCCTCATCGGAGGATCCCAATGCACGTCTACAGGAGCCTTATGCCCCCAGGTATTTCCCCTCTTGTCATCCTTATCCTTGAAATACCTCACTATAAGCCGGTGGATCATGTTCATATTAGGCAGGATGCCATGAAAGCCGCCAACGGCTGACAGCGCCCTGTCGGCAGTCTCCCAGTATCCATAATCCTGTGGTGTCACACACACAAGGTTTTCCTCTTCAAGGAATGAGGGAATTGCTCCCTCGTAAGGTACTGTCCCGTCGCCAGTGAACCTGCGCATTGCCGGATCGGCATTTTCCCACTGGTTATCACGGTCGCCTGAAAGTATGTCAAGGTCTACCGTTTTGCCCCTCATGATAACATTGAGCCTGACTCTTGTTTTCGCATTAACCCCGACAATGGCCATCCACCTGCTGCTGTCCAGCCCGGCATCCTCAAGCCTGAACCTGCCGACAGTTTTGGAATGCGTTTCAGCCTGAACGAGAAGAGTTCTGAACAGTTCACCGGCATCTTTCGCAATATCTGTCGTTGGAAGGCCTTTTAAACGGATGAATTCTCCTATTGACTGAACAATACTGGGTTGCCAGGCTCCAGTATCGAACAGCGAGTCAGGAATACCCGGTGCAAAGGTGATCCCGTTTTTGAATCCCGGAAGCAGGTAGTAGAGTGCCGGGGTAATCCTTGCAGTTTCCCGCTCCCTCGATGCTGATGATGATGCGCCGATATCAGCTGATCCTGTTGCCAGTTTCATCACTGCTTCAAGAGATCCCCTGAATGGGGTTGCCAGCGTGACAACTTTGTTTACGGGAGCTGCCTTGCCTGCCAGGGCAAGGTAACCGGTTATTACGAGTCCCCCCATTGAATGACCGATAAGATTTACCCTGGGCTTATCGCCATAACCGTTTTCATGATAATGCCTAAGCAGTTTTGTCCTCTCGATGACTTCCTTCACAAAAATACCAAGCTCCGCTTCTGTTTTTTCAAGCGGCATTCTCCAGTCATAGCCGAAGGGATAAACGGGAACAACCATATCCTCCTTCTCCCGGAGGTTATACCTGAGTTCTTCCGCAAGTTCCCTGTATGCAAGCTCAAAAACCTGGCCCGGCGTTACTCTTGACGGCTCCTGCGCCTCGTAGTTCAGGTTGTTAGGGTGCAGGGCAACCCGGTCATATTTTTTACTCAGGACACTCCAGACCAGTTCGTGACCCACCTGGTACTGGTCAGACAGGTATGTAGCCGTTATTCCCGGTACGATAATAACCGGATCGACAAGTTTTTTAATTTTCTTTGCCATTCGTTTGATTTATCCTATGAATAATTCAGTAATTGCAGAACTGAGTAATTGCCAGCAGAAAGCAACTTCCTGGCACAAACTACCCGGGAAATGCAAGCACGCAGCATCAGGCTGCAGCTTGTCAGCTGATAGAGAAAGTACTTAAATGCCGGGATACTAGAGTTTGAATATCCCCGTATTTATCCACTCGTTCTTAAGCAGCGACCACCAGTCTACCGCGAGGCCCTTCAACACGTACTCATAGGGCAGCCACCCATAGCCTGCGTCGCCCCAGCCGGTTCCCCATGAATTCCTGATCAGGAGGGCTCCCTTCGTTTCTACTGCACCGGCATTCGTGTTTTTAATCTTCATATTGTCGTCATAGCCCGCAGCAACAATTGCATGTCCGCCGGCGATCTTTTCACCCCTTGTGGGGAACGGAATCTTTCCGCTTGTCGCTGCCTGGCTGATAGAAGTATACACTGTGAATCCGAACATCGAGGGCAATCCGGCAGCAAGGTTAGTTTTTATTCGTGTCAAAAGCACATCGGTTGCTGTTCCCGAAGGATCGAGCCTGTAATAGTTTATTGCCTGGAAGTTCTGTGCATAGGCATAGCAGAATGCAGATGGTTCCTTGTCAAAGTCGGCAATTACATATTTGAGGTACTCTTCAGGCGGAACTCCAAAGAGAGCGAGAGCTCCCATGGTGGTACGAAGGTAAGCACCGGTGTCTCCTGTCCAGTGCATCATGTTCCTTGTAACCTTATAAAGGAAAAGCCGTGAGGCGTCAATATGATTCCCGAAGGATCTTTTCTCGAAGTATTCAACAATCCCGACACCTGCGTGTGCCGTACAGGATCCAAGCGCACCCTGGTTCTCAATTGCTGAAAACCATGGCCTCAGATCGGCGCTTAACGGTATTTTAGGCGCAGTTTTTTTGAGCACGCCTGCTTTTGACAGCATCGCTTTTACGGAATCTTTCTGGCCAAGTTTCTTCAGCTTATCGGGGACTTCATCATGTTCAACTGTATGGTCCCTGAAGTCGGGATAGTCATGCAGCCATCCCATACCATTCAAACCAATAAAATCACTCATAATTCCTCCTTTTTAAATATTTATGAAATCGAATTTCAAATACAGCAACGGGCAAAATGAATTCTGGATTTTTTTGATGAACTAAAGTGAGCATTGCCGGGTATATCCAGTCAAGGTTGCAAGAAACCAAATTGAATTCCGGCTGCAGTTATGCCGGAGCAAGCAGACTTAACACCCGGGTGCCCGGGCGCGAGAGACTTTCGTTCTGATTAACAAAGATACACCATCGGAAACAGGAAAGTCAAATAATTCTTAAACAGAAATTTAAATGGCAGATTTTGAATATGTAATTATTGG
>JALOMK010000078.1 GCA_025455505.1 Bacteroidales bacterium | reverse complement strand
GGTAACAATAGATTCATAAGGCTGCCTTTTCCTGTGTGCCGCTTTTACCTTGGGGGTGAATCAACCCTGAGGCGCGACATCCTGCTTAAGGAAGGTTATGATATTCACAGGCGTATAGTCGGAGACGGCATTCTGCTTGCCGGGGCCAAATTAATTAAACGACGCATAACTATGTTCCTTCTTGACAATCTTACCCCAGTGTACAGAATTCTCAGATAATAAAACTCATCAAGCTGCGGAATATGAGATACAAGGACCTTTTGCCACCCGTAATTGCCGGGAGTCTGAGCAGGATAATAAACAGGGTATCCGAAAGGGAATTCGACAGTTATAGCCAGGCACTGCAAAATTCTTCTGCAAATGCATACCAGAATGAAGAACTTTGCAAGGTAATAGCTGATAAAACTGTTGCCAGGATTGGTAAATCCGGCAAACAGCCCGAGATAATGAGGCCCGCCCTGGCCTGCCTCCTGAACACTATAATGAGGAATATGCTTGTCAATGAAAACAAGGCTGTTATTGCCGACTATGGAGGAGCATGCGGGTCGCACTATTTTGAAGTGAAAAAGTTTCTTCCGGAATCAGTGAATATCTGCTGGTATGTAATAGAAACACCCCGTATGGCCGATTCTGCACGCAGCAGGAACCTTGAGAATTCTGAACTTAAATTTGTCTCCTCGGTTTCCGAACTGAATGAACGGGTTAATATTGTTCATACTTCGTGTGCTCTTCATTATGTCGAAGATCCCTATTCTGAACTTGCCGCGCTTGCATCTCTCGGAGCCGCATCCTTCATTGTAAACCGCATGATGCTTACAGATTTTGACAGGGATATTATTACCATACAGAATTCATTGCTGTCGTCAAATGGCGATGGACCTCTTCCTCCTGGCTATGCAGATAAAAGAATCTCATATCCTTACACCGCCCTTTCATACAGCAGGTTCCTGTCGGAAATGAGCATAAATGGATACAGTCCGGAGTGGGAATATGAGGATCTGTCAGAATACCATATCGTTTCAGGACGGAATGTTGCAGGAAGATGTATGTCATTCAGCAGGATAATTGATGCCAGAAAAGGCTGAAATGAAAATATCTGTTGTCACCCCTACATTCAACAGCGCATCAACAGTTGCCGAATGCATCAGGTCAGTTGCTGATCAGTCATATGCCGATGTGGAACATATTATTGCCGATGGTGCATCTTCTGACAATACAGTTGAATTAATCAGGTCTGCCCCGGGGCGGGTGACCCGTTTGCTGTCAGAAAAAGACAGTGGAATGTACAGCGCAATGAATAAAGGTATTTCTATCGCCTCAGGCGATATAATCGGAATTCTGAATTCTGATGACTTTTTCACCTCAGATGACGTTTTGCAGAAAATCGCACTCATGTTCAGGGACGATGCAGTCGATGCCGTATACGGCGATGTCCGCTTTGTAAAACCCTCGGATAGAAATAAAACAGTACGCTATTATTCATCAGCCAGGTTCCGTCCCTCTCAATTCAGGTATGGTTTTATGCCCGCCCACCCCAGTTTCTATGTCCGAAGCCGTTTCTACAGAGAGCTTGGCGGATACAAGGAAGACTACCGAATCTCAGCAGATTTTGAACTTCTAGTCAGGTTTCTTTACAGGTACAAACTTAGCAGCAGGTACCTGGCCTATCCGGTAGTTACAATGCTTACGGGAGGGATAAGCACAAGATCATTTAAAAGCAATCTCATTATCAACCAGGAAATAATCAGGGGTTGCCGCGAAAATGGCATCAGTACGAATTATCTTAATGTCTATTCAAAGTATTTCGTTAAAGCTTTCCAGCTGATTTCAAAGGGAGACGGGTATTGATGAAAGCAATAATTGTTACAGGAGCGTCAGGTTTCATCGGCACTTGCTTTCAGAACCTGAACAGGGATTCAATAGTGATTCCGGTGGATCTTCTTCGGGAAGACCCGGAATGTATTGATTTCAAAGGAAAAGATACAATTCTTCACCTGGCAGGTCTTGCTCACCAGAAAAAAAGCACTCCGGATGAAGAATTCTTCAGGGTTAACTCAACACTTGCCCTTCGGGTTGCCGAACTTGCAAAGCTTGCCGGTGTAAAACACTTCATCTACCTGAGTTCTGTTAAGGTTTTCGGCGAAAAATCGCTCCCGGGCCAGCCCTTTGACGAGCAGTCAAAGTGCAATCCCCATGACGGCTATGCAAAAAGCAAGATTGACGCTGAATACAGGCTCAGTAGCATGCAGGATGATAATTTTACAGTGGCAATTGTCAGATCAACAATGGTTTATGGTCCGGGTGTGAAGGCTAATATGCTGAATATGATCAAACTTGTTGAGAAGCTTTTTTTCCTCCCTTTTGGAAATATAAACAACAAAAGATCAATGGTGTTCTCGGGAAACCTTGTTGCTCTTCTTAACAGGATTATAGAAAGTGGAGCCGGAGGGCTTTACCTGGCTGCTGACCCGGAACCTGTTTCAACAGAGCAGATAATAAGGGCGATAGTTGAAGCGGCCGGAAAGAAAAGAATAATACTGAATCTGCCTGGTATAGTCAAAAGAATAATGACGGCAACGCTGCCATTCATTTCCAGGCGAATTCTCGGAAATTTTGAGGTTGATGCCGCCTCAACATATCAGCGGCTTGCTTTTACTCCTCCATATTCATTCAGGGAAGGTATCAATGAAATGTACCAATGGTACAGGGACGAGGTTCACAGAGCCGGTTAACTGCAGGAAACCTATATATCTGATTATGAAATACGATGTCAGGCAGAGTAAACTGGACTGAAAATTCACTGTCTGCTCAGCTTGTATCTCTGGCTGCAGTCTCCGGTATGCTCAGGATTGTGATTCCCCTCGCAAACTACCTCTTCATCCCTCTCGTGATTGCTGTCAGCATTCTGCCTTTTCTCGCTGACAGGCATTTCAGAAGCCTGTCATTTTTCAGATCATTTCTGCGGTTCATACTTCCAACCTTGCTGCTGTTTTTATTCCTGGCAGCAGGATTTCTTGCATCATCTGAATATACTTTCTTCGGAATAAAAGAACTTCTCTATGCAATAGCAGTATTGCTTCTTGGCCTGGCCCTTTTTACTGTAGCGAGAACAAGAGATGCCTTTAACAGATTTACTGCAGTTTTTTCGGGCCACCTCATCCTGTTCTCCTCTCTTGTAAGCGTAGCCGGTCTTTCCAAGTATTTTTTACAGCTTAAGGGTGTAACCAACTCCCTTGTGTCTCATCCAGGGACTTCATTGTCGGGCGATTATAATTTTTTTGCCCTGTTCAGCTTTTTCGGGATAATCGCGATTCTCTACAGGGTTCTTTCAGGAAAATTTCAGAAAGCTCAGGCCTACGGGAAGGTCTACCTTGTCTCAAGCGGCCTGTTGTGGCTGAATATAATCCTTTCAACCTCCAGGCGTGGGATGGTAATGATGATTTTCCTGGCGCTTTCCCTGTTTGTTATTTATTTCTTCCTGCTAGGTAAAGACCCCATAAGGTCAAAATTCATCGCGAAATGCCTGGCTGTTCTCATCTCAGTGCCGATACTGATGATATCGTTCCTATTGCTTCCACATCCCGTGAAGCGGAATGCCTTATATTCACTTGGAATATCTGTTAAGTCCTTTCATCTGAACAGTGCTTCCCTTGTTTACAGGTATGCTACTGTTTTTGGCAAACCTGACTACCTGTCAGTAAAGAAAATGATCTGGAATGAGAAACCTGATCCGCTCAATCCTGACTCGGGCTGGAATACACGCAATGGCACAATTGTAAGTGTAAGTGAAGGAAGAAACCGTGAGTCAGTACCCACCGGTGCCCTCGCATATCGTTTCGACAATAAAACTGATGCATCAACATGGGGAGGTAATGCATACTCCTACACAAGTCTCACTGAATTTTATGATTCAGGCTTGCTGAATGACAGGAATGAGTCCTATGCAGCTTCAATATATTGTCTTGTTTCTGAAGAATTTAACGGATCATGGGTTAGACTGCTTACAGGTCCGGAAGTAAGGGGTAAGGCGGTTGCAGAGTATGACATGGAGCGGAAGGGCGAATGGCAGAAGCTTAAGGTGTTCTTCAGAACCGACAGCATTGTCGCGCCTGTAAACTTCTACTTTGCGAAGGACAGCGTTTCTGATTTTTCTACACTGCGGGGTTACATTCAGATAGCATATCCGCAGTATTCCAAGATAAGGGCTGATTCCCGCGATCCTGAATCAGGGTGGGGGAGTATGAAGGCTAAAATAACTGCACTGGATACGTCAGCCATTAATGAACTGGTTCCACCCGGCACACTTGGTTATATGCTCGACAGGGCAAGCAACACGGTTTCATGGGATAACACTGCCTTTTCATACAGCAATATATCGGTTTTGTGCCACGACAGCATATCTGCAGGTGGTTCTGAATATTTTGAAGCCGGCTCCTGGTGCTATGTTTCACCGGACTTTGATGGTGATTGGGTCCGACTTGTGGCCGAACCAAAACCCTACGAAAAAGAATACGATGAGTATAACCTGGCACGGAAGGGCAGGTGGCAGAAACTGAATGTGCGTTTTACTTCTGAAACGCCACTTCCTCCGGTTTACCTGTATCTTGCAAAATATGAATCCGTTGATTTCAGTAAGATGAATGGCTTTGTGATATTTGCATATCCCGAATACACACATTTTATTGAAAACAGGAGAGAGATTAATAAGGTCACACTGGTTGATGGCACTGCAGATGAGAGCCTGAATCTGAAGAAAGGTTCCCTCGCATTCCCGCTTATTTCGCTGCTGCCCGGCAGCAATCCGGAACAACAGGTTGACAGCCTTGCACTTTCTGAGGAACAAAGAATACTTGCCTCACTTGCCGAGGATGATCTTGCAGGGACCCGTAAAACAAGGGCTTATTACAGCTGGGTGCTTTTCAGGGAATATTCATATCTGCAAAAGCTTGCGGGCAATGGCTTTGACTACCAGGTGAAGTTCGGGGAGAAATTCGGAGAAGTAAGGTTTGACTATCCTCATAACCCGTTTCTGTCGGCCTTCCTTTACTCGGGTGTCCTTGGTGGCATCTACTACATCCTGTACATGCTAATCCTTGTATTTTTATTTATAAAGCATGTCAGGCGACATGCATTTTATGCCGCCTGCTTTGCAGCCGTCCTGTATTTTAGCTTCTTCAGCGTTAATACTCATTTCACTGTTACAGCCCTGGCTTTCCTGGGCCTCATTCCGTTTCTGACAAGGACATTTGAAGTTTCGGAAACAGAAGATGAGGACAAAATTCATATAGCTCCATGAATCACCTGCTTCTTCTGACAGGCATAATGATTCTCTCTTTCGCCGGAACCTACGTCGTCATGATTGTTGCCAGGCGGAAGAATATCCTCGACATACCAAATGCCAGGAGTTCGCATTCCCTGCCAACACCACGTGGCGGAGGTCTTGCGATAGTTATCTCATGGTATGCCGGCATAACTCTCCTCTGGCTTGCCGGCGGCATCGAAACAAGACTTTTCCTCGCCTTCATTGCAGGATTTGCCCTGGCCCTTGTCAGCCTTCTCGATGATCTCCATTCCGTCAGCCCTTCAGTAAGGTTTTCAGTACAGGTGCTTACATCTGCCGCCGGCATACTGTTAATAGGAGGCGTAAGGACAATCTATGCCGGAGGTCTTGAATTCAGTTTCCCCATCCTTCTGACATTTCTGGCAGTGATAGCCGCAGTCTGGTTCATTAATCTCTTTAATTTCCTCGATGGCATCGATGGCTATGCCTCTGTACAGGCAATTGTAACTTCATCAGGCATCTACCTGGTCACAGGAAATCCATTTACCGGCATTCTTGTCTTTTCAGTTCTTGGCTTCCTGGCCTGGAACTGGCCAAGGGCTAAGATCTTTATGGGTGATGTTGGAAGCACGCAGCTTGGATACATTCTTGTAATTTCAGGGATCTACTTCAGCAACATGCATGAACTCAGCATTGCGGGATGGCTCATGCTCACTATGCTTTTCTGGGTCGATGCAACACTCACTTTGTATCGTCGGTTCAGGAACAGGGAGAAGCTGAGCGTGGCGCACAAGAAGCATTTCTACCAGAGAATTGTAAGGTATGGATTTACACACGGCAGGGTATTATCCTGGCAGATCGCGGTTTCAATACTGTTCATGATACTTGTGCTTTTGTCCGAAAGAAAACAGGAGATATATTACCTTACCTTTCCTGCCTGTCTCATTATGACGCTTGCAGTTGGCAGGCTGATCGATTCAAGGTTCCCGTTTAATAAATCGGAATGAGGATTTCAGAGAGAATTAGTTCTTTTTCATTCACAGGGAGCCGGTCATTTTCGCGCAATGTGATGATCCTTATGGCGGGAACCCTGGTCGCCCAGGCAATCCCGCTTGCCGTTTCGCCGGTCCTTACCAGGCTCTTTTCCCCTGGTGATTTCGGACTTTTTGCCCTTTATTTCAGCATTTCACAGATATTGTCTGTCTTTGTGACAGCAAGGTATGAGTCTGCAATAATACTTCCTGAAGATGATAAGGATGCAGTGAATGTTCTTTCGCTCAGCCTTTCAATTACAGCACTGGTCACAACTGTACTCCTGATCGCTGCCTTTGTTTCGAGGTACCTGGCCGAAGACATTCTCAGAAGTTCCGGCCTTTTCAATTTTGTGTTCCTGGTACCCTTCACCGTATTTTCAATCGGATTGTATAATACAATGAATCTCTGGCTTAACAGGAGGAAACGGTTCACAGAGGTTTCAGCAGGCAAGATCGTCAGATCAGTGATGTCGAGCGGGCTCAGCATCGGATTCGGCATGTCTGTCATCAGATCGGGCGGACTGATAATTGCTGATACAATCGGGCAGTTCATCGCGGGATGTTATGTTTCGCTTTCAGCCAGGGAAACATACAGGAGACTGGCTTCAGCAGTGTCAGTAGGAAAAATGAGAGAAATGGCTCAGAGGTATGCCCATTTTCCGAAGTTCAATGTTGTATCAGGTCTCTTCGAAAAAAGCGCCGGGCAGATTCCTGTCATTCTTATGTCATCATTTTTCGGGTCGGCTGTAACTGGTTTCTTTTCTCTTTCGCAGAGAGTTATTGCAGCTCCCGGAAGCCTTGTTGGCGTGTCAGTCGGGGATGTTTTCAGGCAGCATGCAAGCGTCGAATTCCAGAAAAATGGTAACTGCAGTGATACATTCATTAAACTCTTCAGGCTCCTTCTTTTTATTGCAGTGATTCCTTTCACACTGTTGCTTATTTTTGCACCGGCCATATTCGCCTTTGTCTTTGGCGCCGAATGGAGAGTGGCCGGAGAATATGCACAGATAATGACTGTCATGTTCTTCCTGTCCTTCGTTGTGAGCCCCTTGTCGAATATGTTCATAATAGCTGAAAAACAGAATATCGACCTCGCCATCCAGGTGGTTTTGCTCACTCTGGTTCTAATTTCATTCCTTGCAGGTTACAGGATTTCTGAAAGTCCCAGGCCTGCAATTATTATGTATACAGTTACATATAGCCTTAAGTATTGCGTTGAGTTCTATCTTTCCCTCCGCTTCAGTCGGGGAAAAAGATAGTGAACAGGTTATTCTGAACCGCCATGGTAAAAAATACAAGCTACCGCATCTGCAGCCGCTGCGTAATGGACACTACTGATCCGGAGATAAGCTTCGATGAAAAAGGTTATTGCAACCATTGTAACAGTTTTTTCAGTAATGCTCCGAAATTCATGTACAAGGGCGAAGAGTCGGACAGGAAGCTGGAAGAACTTGTCAGCCACATAAAAGTATATGGGAAGAACAGGGAGTACGATTGTCTCGTCGGCATAAGCGGTGGTGTGGACAGTTCTTATGTCGCGTATATAGTTAAGAAAACCGGTCTGCGGCCCCTTGTGGTTCATTTTGACAATGGCTGGAATACAGAACTCTCAATAAGGAATATCGAGAATGTAGTCAAGAAACTTGGCTTCGAGTACCAGACTTATGTTGTTGACTGGGAGGAATTCAGGGATGTCCAGATGGCCTACCTTGAGGCTTCGGTGCTTGATGTCGAGACCCCGACCGACCATGCATTCCTTGCTGCCCTTTACAGGTTAAGTGCAAGACACGGTATTAGGTATATTATTACAGGCAGCAACTTTGCCACTGAAGCCATACTTCCGAAAAGCTGGGGTTACAATTCAAAGGACTTGCGGCAGCTGAAGGCAATTTACAGGAGATTCGGAAAAAGAAAGCTGAAATCATTCCCCTTCCTGGGATTCCTCCGGGAGTTTTACTATACCTACATCAGGCGGATCAGACTTATAAGGATATTGCAGTATGTTCCCTATTCAAAGAACGAAGCCATTAAAACGCTTCATGATGAGCTTGGATGGGAATATTACGGAGGAAAACACTATGAGTCCCTGTTCACAAGGTTTACACAAGCCTATATGCTGCCAGTCAAATTCAATGTCGATAAGAGGAGGGCCCACTTTTCGACACTGGTATGCAACGGTGAAATTACAAGGGATCAGGCCCTG
>JALOMK010000077.1 GCA_025455505.1 Bacteroidales bacterium | reverse complement strand
TCATATTATCGAGGCTGATTCATCGTTTTTTGATTTCTTCTCGATCCCTGTCCTGAAAGGTGATGCAAAGAACCTTCTCAACAAACCTCACAGGGTTGTGCTTACAGAATCGACTGCCAGGAAGATATTCGGTGAGGAGAACCCGATTGACAAGCCTGTAAAGATCGGAACTGACAGTGTTCGTTATATCGTCAGCGGGGTAATGGGTGATGTGCCTGTGAAATGTCACTTTGAGGCTGACATGATCACTTCATTCATGACCAGTCCGCAATCGCAGGTGCCGGTCTGGCTTAATAACAGCCTTGCCACCTACCTTCTGCTCAAACCCAACACCACTGCCGGGGCCGTAGAAGCCAAGTTTCCTGAGCTTCTCAAAAAATATGTCGGCCCGGAAGTTGAACGCTATATGGGCATCGCACTGGAAGACTTTGAATCACAGGGCAACAAATACAGGTTTTTTCTTCAGAATCTTACTGATATTCACCTCACTCCGGGGATACAGCAGGAATTCAGGGAGCCGGCCGATCCTAAATACCTGAGGATCTTTGGCAGCATTGCAATCCTTATTGTGCTTATAGCCGCGATCAATTTCATGAACCTCTCAACAGCCCAGGCATCAAGAAGGGCTAAGGAGGTTGGCATAAAGAAAGTTGCCGGCTCCACCCGGGCATCTCTTATTACCCAGTTCCTCTCTGAATCATTTCTCCTTTCCCTGGTAGCTCTTATACTTGCCGTATTCATAATAAAGCTCAGCCTTCCGTGGTTCAATGACCTCCTTGGCACTGAGCTCTCGCTTGGACTGCTTTCTGACTGGTATGTCGTACCCCTTCTGGTACTTTTCACCCTGGTGGTGAGCCTCCTTTCAGGCAGCTATCCCGCCCTGTTCCTTTCATCGTTCAATCCGTACGAAGTACTTAAGGGAAGCGTCAGGAACAGCATGCAGAACGGAAGGCTCAGGAAAGTGCTCGTAGTATTCCAGTTCGCTGTGTCGATATTGCTCATTATTGGAACAATGATAATGTACCGGCAGATTAACTACATGCTCAACAAGGATGTGGGCTTCAACAAGGAACAACTGATAGTAATCAACCGTGCCCAGGCTCTGGGCCAGAGGATAAAGGCCTTTAAGGACGTTGTCAGGAACGTCCCCGGCGTGGTTAACATTTCAAGTTCAACGGCGGTACCCGGCAGGAATAACAACAACAACGGGTACACGATGGAAGGAAGAAAGGATGAGACTTTTCTCATGACAACCAACTGGGTGGATTACAACTACCTCGAAACTTACGGAATGAAACTCACCGAGGGCAGGTTCTTCGATGAATCGTACTCTGCTGACATGGAAGCCTGTGTTATTAATGAGTCAGCGAAGAAGGACTTCCTTGTTACAGATATTACAAAAACCAGGTTCCTGGAACCCAGCGATTCCGGGAGAATGAACAGCAGGCAGGTCATAGGTGTGGTAAGCAACTTCAATTTTGAATCATTGAGGAATCCAATCAGTCCTTATATTATGAAGTTCCAGAACGACGGGATGATGTGGGGTTATATAACTGTCAGGCTTACTGCTGCCAATTACAAGCAGACAATTGCAGCAATTGAGGAGAAATGGAAGGAATTCCTTCCCAATAACCCTTTGCAGTATTATTTTGTCGATGAGGACTTTGAAAATATGTACATCCAGGAAAAACAGAATGCAAAAATGGCTGTCGTATTTTCAATCCTTGCTATCTTTATTGCAGCTCTGGGACTGCTTGGCCTTACATCATTCACTGTTGAGCAGAAGACAAAGGAGATAGGGGTGAGGAAAGCAATGGGTTCGACTGTCAGCGGAATTTATGTTGTAATTTCGCGTGAGATAATCGTTCTTGTGAGCATCTCAGCTTTGCTGGCCTGGCCTTTGATTTATTACGTATCAGACAAATGGCTGGAGAATTTTTATTACAGGTTTTCCCCGGGAGCGCTGATCTTCGTCGCGGGTTTCGGAATTGCGCTCGGAATAGCACTCATTACTATAAGTTATCATGTAATGAAAGCCGCTAAGGTGAATCCTGCCCAGTCACTAAAATATGAATAACAGCACTATTTTATGATCAGGAATTACATTCTTGTCACCTTCCGCAACCTCTGGAAGAATAAAATCTTTACTCTTATCAACATAGCCGGCCTTGGAACAGGGCTGGCTATTTGCATCGTGGCCTTCTTCAACCACATGTTCAATTACAACTTCGACAGGTACAATGTGAACTTCGACGAAATATACAGGGTGACATCCTTCCGCGATATGCAGGGCAGGGAGCAGGAATACGGCCTTGTCCCCGCAACCCTGGGTCTCGGGGTAAAACGGGATATCGCCGCAGTAAAGGAAGCAGCCCGTCTTATGAGAACAGGTTCACCTGTAAAAAGAGGCGACGATTTATTTCCTGCTAACATTTCTTATGTCGATCCGGGGTTCATGGATATATTTACCTTCAATATTCTATCCGGTGACAGGAATTCAATAAATGATCACGGAAGCGTTCTGCTCAGCAGGAAAATGGCTTCGACCCTCTTCGGAACAGAATACCCGGTGGGGAAAAGTTTAGTAATCGTAAATGATTCCAACAAGGAATTCACCTATACTGTAGGTGCTGTCTTCGAGGATCTTCCGGAAAACTGCAGCTTCAGAATCGATATCCTTTCAAATTTCGACAATTTTCTGCTGATGTGGAATGTGAATGATGCCGACTGGAAACTCTTTGCGACCTGTCTTTTTGTTCAGATACCCGGCAAGGAAGCAGTATCCACCGTTCGGAACAATCTTAACAGCTATTTGCCCGTGTACAACAGCATCAGGGAAGATTTCAGGATAAACAGGTTTAATCTCGTTCCACTCGATGATGTCGGCGAGAGCACAAGGACAATCTGGTCGTCGGGACTGTTCCCGGGTCTCCACCCTGCAGCGCTTATAGCCCCTTCTGTAATGGCGCTGTTCATCCTGCTTGTAGCCTGCTTTAATTTTGCCAATACATCGCTTGCGGTATTCAGCAAGCGACTGAAGGAGATCGGACTCAGGAAGACATTTGGCGGACAGAGAAGTGATCTCGTGCAGCAGTTTATGCTTGAGACAATAATTATCTGTTTTCTTGCCCTGCTGACTGCCCTTGTTATAGCTGAATTTCTCGTGCCTGCCTACAGCAGCCTATGGGCATACATGTCGATAGAGCTGACATTCAGCGGCTACTGGTTCTTCTGGATTTTCCTTGTTCTGCTGACACTGCTTACAGGTTTCATATCGGGTGTATATCCCGCGCTTTATGTAAGCTCTTTCAGTCCTGCCGGAGTATTCAGGGGAAGCTCATCCTTCAGGCGGACAGGAATCCTTTCTGTAATCCTGCTAACACTTCAGTTCACAATATCCGTTGCAGCCCTGGTGCTTGGAATTTCATTTGCAAGGAATGCCGACTTCCAGGAAACTGTTGACCTCGGCTATGAGCGGAATGAGATTATTATTGTACCGGTGAACCCTGACAATTTTACGGCACTCAGGAATGAGGTTCTTTCGAACCCTGAAGTAATAAGTGCTGAAGGTACTCAGAATCACATTGGTTACGGTAACTACAGGAGGCCCCTTAAAGATAATGAGAAGCAACTCGAAGTCGACGTTCTGGATATTGGTCCCGGTTATGCACAGACTATGGGACTGCGACTTGCGGAAGGCCGTTTCTTCGACAGGGAAAGAGCCGAGGCTGACAGGAACAATGGGTCGATCGTTGTAAACAGGATGTTTGTTAATGATTTTGGATGGAAGGATCCGCTGGGTAAAACAGTTACACTTTACGATACTACACGGCTTACGATTGTAGGAGTGGTGGAGGACTTTTACCTGAATGGGGTTTGGGAAGCCATTGAGCCTCTTATGCTTAGAGTCATCCCTGGCGATCGCTACAATTTTCTTGCAATCAGGGCAAAACCGGGAGACCTGGCCGATGTTCTTGGCTTCGTAAGCGAAAAATGGAAATTGCTGGCTACAAGCATGATTTACGGAGGCCGGTTTCAGAACGACCTGATGCAGGAAGGAGAGGACATAAACAGCAGCATACTTAAAGTAAATGTATTTCTTGCTCTTGTTGCAACCCTGCTCTCGCTGATCGGGATGTACAATATGGTTTCGCTCGATACCCTGAAGCGAACAAAGGAAATCGGCATAAGGAAGATACAGGGGGCTTCGGTACCTGTCATAATGTACCTGGTAAGCAGGAAGTACCTCGCAATACTCCTGCTTGCTTCCGTTATTGGATCTGCTGCAGGGTTTTATCTCTCGAATGGTCTTATGGACAGCATCTGGGATTACTTTGTTACAATAGGAGCAGGGGTACTTCTGCTGGCTTCCCTTGTGATGGTTGCCGCTACACTTATGACAATCAGCATTAAGGTGAGCAGGGCAGCAATGAAAAACCCTGTGGAATCACTGAGGTATGAATGAGTCCTGAGCCGGCATATTAGCCTTTTCAGGGCCAGGAGATTAAAAAGGGAAGCCGCCCAGGGTGATCCTGGACGGCTTCCTTCTATAATAACCGGGGAGTATATGGTGATTTTGAGTCCTGCTAGTACATGCTGTTGATAAGCTGGCCGAATTCATCCCTCTTTTTCAAAGGGAACGCGATTGTTTTTCCATCACGCGTAACAACGTTCAGCCCTTTCACTGAGAACAAACCCCTGCTGAAATAAATAACCTCTCGAATGTTCTCAAAGAGAATCTCAAGGTTGAACTTCTGCCCTTCCTCGTTTAAAGCCTTGAAGTAAATCCGCTGGTTCGTAACAATAAGTTTTCCATCTATAGTGCTGTTATCCACTACCTGGTTTGTGTCTCCTGCCTTGAGGACAACTTCGTTGGGTTGTAATTTCACTGTCATGGCTTTGTTTTTTCATCCTGTTTCCATAATAAAGACGCCCGAATAAACAAAACGTTGCAAAAAAGATGCCAGACAGGAAAATATTTTTTCAATGAAGACCACGGTGACCTGACTTAAAAAAATGTGTGCGGATGTGTTTGAATATTGAAAAAAAATGTCAATTAATTTGACACAATTTCAAAAAAATGCCGTCTTTACTGAAAATTGTATCCATGACAGACGCCACAATACTAGTTATCGACGCGGATGAGTCGGTCCTGAGCTCGCTTGGGAGCATAATGAGACGGGAATTCAGGAAGGTAATAACCCTTCAGGGCCCCGAAAGGATAAATGAGACTTTCAGGAAGAATGAAATTGATATTGTATTGCTTGACATGAATTTCAGGTCTGCAATTCACAACGGAAATGAGGGATTCTACTGGATGAAAGAGATCTTCAGGCTCGACAGGAACGTTAGTGTTGTAATAGTAACTGCAACCGGGGATGCATCTCTGGCAGCCCGGGCGATTAAGGAGGGAGCAATTGATTACATTGTCAGGCCCTGGGAAGAATCAAAGCTTCTTGCAACTGTGAATGCTGCCTGGCAGCTCAGGCGTTCCAGGATCGAGACGCTCTCGCTTAAGAATGACAACCGCGCTCTCCGGCGCGAGATTAACAGGGCCGGAGATGTAATTATAAGCGGAGCCTCGCCTACAATGATAAACGTGATGAACATTGTAAAAAAAGTTGCTCCCACTGATGCAAACGTTCTTATTACAGGTGAAAACGGTACGGGGAAGGAGTTGGTGGCCAGGGAGATACACAGGCTGTCGGCAAGGTCGGAAGAGCTGATGCTGACTGTCGACATGGGGTCGATTACCGAGACTCTGTTTGAGAGCGAGCTCTTCGGTCATGCCAAAGGGGCATTCACGGATGCACGTGACGAAAGGAAGGGAAAGATTGAACAGGCCGACAGGGGAACTCTTTTCCTTGATGAGATCGGGAATCTTTCATTGCAGGCCCAGGCCAAGCTGCTAAGCGTACTTCAGAACAGGACAATTGTGAAAGTCGGATCGAACAGACCTGTTGAAGTCGATATAAGACTCATCTGTGCAACAAACAGGAACCTTCAGCAGATGGTTCAAGACGGGAGCTTCCGTGAAGATCTTCTTTACAGGATTAATACAATATTGATAGAGGTTCCCCCGCTCCGCGACAGGGTGGATGACATACCTGTTCTGGCGGGGCATTTTCTGAGAATTGACAGCAGGAGGTATGGTAAGGAAGGCCTTAAACTCTCAACGCATGCGCTTGAGAAGCTTTCAAATTACAGCTGGCCGGGGAATGTCAGGGAGTTGCAGCATATAATAGAGAAGGCCGTGATTATGAGCGAGTCCTCTGTGCTGAAACCTTCCGATTTCGTCTTCAGCACGCTTGCCCGCGGGGGAATGCCGGCCGATATGACACTCGAGGAACTCGAAAAGTATCATATCGGCAACACTCTTAAGCGTTGTTCCGGGAATATCAGCATTGCTGCTGCAAAACTGGGCGTAACCCGTCAGACGCTTTATAACAAGATGAGCAGGTATAACCTGTGATTTCACAAGCGCCGGGTGATTTACCATGCACCGCACGCTGAGGGCACTTATTTCTCAGCCACTACCTGGCCGTCAAAGAGGTTAACAATCCTGTGTGCATACCCTGCATCCCTGTCGGAGTGCGTTACCATAATGATTGTTGTCCCTTCCTTGTTGAGTTCTGTCAGCAGATTAATCACCTCGATACCATTCTTTGAGTCGAGGTTACCGGTTGGTTCGTCTGCGAGTATAAGCTTGGGATTCGCTACTACCGCCCTGGCTATTGCAACCCTCTGCTGCTGTCCGCCGGAAAGCTGCTGCGGGAAATGCTTGGCACGGTGACCTATCTTCATTCTTTCAAGAACCTCTTCAACTCTTTTCTTCCTTTCACCTGAT
The DNA here is from genome assembly GCA_025455505.1 of Bacteroidales bacterium. Taxonomy (GTDB): domain Bacteria; phylum Bacteroidota; class Bacteroidia; order Bacteroidales; family VadinHA17; genus LD21. The sequence goes on along the minus strand of JALOMK010000077.1, from coordinate 1,676 downwards.
TTCATTTTGAGATAGATGAGGGGCAGTTCGACGTTTTCATAGACGTTAAGCTCATCGATGAGGTTAAAGCTCTGGAAAACGAACCCGATATTACCCTTTCTGAAGATCGTCCTGTCGCGTTCCCTGAGAGTTGCCACCTCGGTTCCGTTAAAGATATAGCTTCCCGATGAGGGGTTGTCAAGCAATCCGAGTATGTTCAGGAGAGTCGATTTTCCGCAGCCCGAAGGACCCATGACTGCAACATATTCACCTTCCTTTACATTAAGGGTAACTTTGTTGAGAGCTGTTGTCTCAACTTCTTCAGTCCTGAAGACCTTTGTTAAATCATTTGTTTTGATCATGACTTTGCTGTTTAAATGTATGTTAGTTGCTTTTAAGGATTAGTTTTTCATTCTTGCCGAAGGTCTCATAACCCGACACTATAACTTTTTCACCGGGTTTCAGTCCTTCCAGCACTTCGTAGTACCTTGGATTTTTGCGTCCTATTGAGATGCTGCGTTTGACTGCTGATGCCTCATCCGGTTCAAGGACAAAGATCCACTGCCCGCCTGTCTCCTGGAAAAAGCCGCCGATAGGCACAAGAACTGATCTTTTCGGCTGCCCGAGCTGCAGGCTTGTGTAATATGTTTGTCCTGTGCGGATATTGCCGGGCATGCTGTCGGTGAAGACCATGTCGATCTCGAAGGTTCCGTTCCTTACTTCGGGGTATACTCTTTTCACGACAAGGTCGAATTCGCTGCCCTGCCTGTCGAGGGTTGCTGTAAGCTGTGTCCTCACCCTGTCAATGTAATGCTCATCGATCTGTGCTGTTACCTTGTAGGATGTAAGAACATTTATCTGGCCCATGTTGGCGCCTCGCGATATCGACTGACCTATCTCGGGAGTAAGGAGCCCGAGCTGGCCGTCTACAGGGGCTTTTACATTTAGGTTCTCTGCCCTGAGGCGAACGAGGTTAAGGTTCTTGCGCATATTGTCGAGGTTGTTCTTCATGTTGTCAACCTGGACGGACCTGAAAATTGAGTCCTGTCGCTGCCTTTCAACGAAGAGTTCTCTCGCCTGTTTTGCCATTTCAAGGTCTTCCTTCGAACGCAGGTATTCCTCTCTTGATGTGAGATTGTCTTTGATAAGGGTTTCATTCTGCTGGAAGACCCTGCTTTTCCTTTCAATGTCATATTTAAGATTAAGGAGTTCCCTCTTGATCTGGATCCTCTCCTGTTCCATTGCTATCTGGGTATTCCTGAGAAAGTTTTCCTTTTCAGCAAGCTGGGCTTCGCTGTCGAGAATGTTCAGGGCAAGGTCGGGGTTTGAAAGCTTCAGTATTATGTCGCCTTTTTTGACCATTGCTCCTTCTTCTATAAGTTTCTCCTCGACACGTCCACCCTCCTGGGCATCGAGGTAAATTATTGTTATCGGCTCAACTGTGCCCGGAACTGTTATATAGTCGTTGAACTGGTCTTCGATAACTGTTTCTATTATAAGCTTGTCCTTTTCAACCTTGTATGTTGAAGTTCTGTCCGCGAAAAATGCCATATAAAAAAGTACAATAAGCGCAATTCCCAGCAAACCATAGATGATGTGTTTTTTCTGCAGACCCTTTTTCTTCTCGATCCGCTTGTCCATGTTGTTAATCAGTGTATCCATATCATTATATTTAATTTCTTTTAACTCCCAACTCC
>JALOMK010000076.1 GCA_025455505.1 Bacteroidales bacterium | reverse complement strand
ATCGGCGTGATTGTACTCTTCATCTATTGGTACTACGTAACCATTCAACTCATAGCAGGAAATGAGTTCTCTGATAGGGCCAGCTTCAACATTGTTGCGTTGTCCCTATTGGCGATCGGGATCATTCCACCGCTGCCCATAAAGCGGAGACATATCGAACTCGCCTTTTACGGTGTCCTAGCTCTTTCTCTCATCAATTTTTTTGCCGACGGTCGTAGCGGGATGAGGGTTGTCGAATTGCTGCGCACAGGTACAGGAAGTGCCGTTTCAGATGCGTACAACAGCGATGAAGGAGTTATCGCGCCGCTGTTTGCTCTATTCTTTTACGCGGCAGGCGGTACATTCAACTTTCTGGCTGCAACCTTTCTGATGCTTCTGGGTGGTAAGCGTATAGCCATCGCTGCATTTGCAGGCGCAGTACTGGCGTTCTGGCTTTTCAGGGCCAAGCCGTTTTCCGGAATGCCGCAGCGGTTCCTTGGGCTATTGGTGGTATTAGGAATTATCAATGTTTTATCAGTAAACCTGACTGCGCTATCGGAATTGGTGTATGATAAATTAGATATTGAGGCCCACATCGAGGAGGTCATGTTGGGGAGGCATAATATTGGCGTTGCCTTGAGCCACATGCTGAGTAAGGAGGAGGGGCTAAGCTACTTGCTCGGATCAGGGCCGGGTGCCTCTGATGCGACCGCTATGAAGGTGGCGGAGCTTAACCTCCCGCACAACGACTGGCTTAAGATACGCGTAGATTACGGTTTATTGGGCTCCATCGGTGCAACCCTGTTGATGGCGTTTTTTTTCTCATCTTCTTCTTATGCAACCGCCCTAGGCGTGATGACGGCCATCATAATGATGACGGATAATGTTCTAGTCTATCTCCTTTATCAAATTCCCGTGATTATGACAGTCTCGTATTTCAAGGGGATAACATCCAAGAGCAGAAATGAGGGCGGCCCATAATATGTGTGCCACAGTAAAAAGGACGGCAAAAAGCAAAAACCAAATATCGGTAATTGTTTGCACAAATAAACGTGCAGGCCTATTGCGAGGAGCATTAGAAAGTCTTCTTAATCTAAATGCGCCGAATGATTGGCAGTTAGAAATAATAGTTGTGGATAACGGCTCCACGGATGAGACGGCGGGCGTTGTCCGTAGTGTGAGCCAAGCTTCTTCTGGAATAGTGCGGTATGTTTTCGAGTCAACTCCTGGGGTTGCGGCAGCGCGCAATCGTGGGCTGCATGAAGCGGCAGGCGAGTGGGTAGCATTCTTCGATGACGACCAGTTGGCGGACCCAGATTGGCTAATGACACTAATAAGCTTTGCCAAAAAAAGAGAATTGCTAGTGGTGGGCGGAGCCGTGACGCTAGTGTTACCGGATGAGTGTACTTGGTTGTCCCCATCCGTCAGGCGAATTTTTGGGGAAACGCAGGTATTCGAACCAAGACCCTATTCACGTAGTTTCTGCCCAGGAACAGGCAATCTGTTGGTTCATCAAACTGTCTTCGAGAGAATTGGCGATTTCGATGCTAGTTTGATCGAAGCAGGCGAAGATACGGACCTATTCCGGCGCATCCATGCTGCTGGTATTTCAGCGTGGTTCCAACCGGCAGCAATTGTGCGCCACATTGTGCCAGCCGACCGGTTAACCAGAGAAAATCTGATACTGGCTAGCCGACGGGTTGGATGGGGGTTCTGTCGGCGAGATTTGCGCGAGCATGGCAAGAGGAAAATGCTCATAAGGTCAGTGGCGAGGGCAGTAAAATTGGTGTTGTTAAAGTTAGCATATTTAATAGCAAATATGAGTCGCAGACGGCAGGAAATACTAGATGGTTACCTTGTAGATATTCATCGAAACTTGAGTTATCTTGAGGCGGCATCTAACTTCCTTATGCCCTCGGTCAAGAAAAGAATCGTAACGGCACAGCCCCCGGTATTTACGCTTGAGGATATCCGGAAAAGGCTTCCCCACCGCTATCCTTTCCTGCTTGTTGACAAGGTTATAGCGATTGATGAATCTTCAATCGTTGGAATAAAGAATGCTACATACAATGAGTTGTTCTTCCAGGGACATTTCCCGGAAGAACCGATTATGCCCGGTGTCCTGCTTGTGGAGGCTCTTGCGCAGACAGGCGGACTGCTTGTTCTCAATACTGTGGATGAGCCTGAAAGGTACTCCACATATTTCCTGAAAATCGACAAGGTAAAATTCAAGCACAAGGTTGTTCCGGGCGACACTGTGATTCTCAAGATGGAACTGACTGACGTCATCCGCAGGGGCATAGTAACAATGTTCGGGCAGGCTTTTGTCGGAAACAAACTTGTTATCGAGGGTGAGCTCACCGCCCAGGTCATCAAAAACAAATAAGAGCAATGATATCAAATCTGGCCTACATCCACCCTGATGCAAAACTGGGTGAAAACATCACAGTGGAACCATTTGCCTATATTTCGGGGAATGTTGTAATAGGCGATGGCACCTGGATAGGACCAGGGGCGGTAGTGCTCGACGGCGCCCGCATCGGAAGCAATTGCCGCATCTTCCCGACAGCCGTAATCTCAGGGATTCCGCAGGACCTTAAATTCAAAGGCGAGGATTCCACTGCAGAGATAGGTGACAATACAACCGTGAGGGAGGGAGTCACTGTTAACAGGGGAACCGCCGCGGTAGGCAGGACTGTAGTGGGAAGCAACTGCCTGCTTATGGCTTACTGCCATGTTGGCCACGATTGTTTTGTGGGCGATAACTGTATTATCGGGAACATGACAGGAATGGCGGGCGAGGTCAAGGTCGATGACTGGACTATAATCAGCGGGGGATCGCTTGTTCACCAGTTTGTCAGGATCGGCGCTCACGTAATTATCGGGGGCGGATCAAAGGTGAGGATAGACGTTCCTCCCTTCATAAAGGCCGACAGGGAGCCTCTTTCCTATATGGGAATCAATACTGTTGGCTTGTCGCGCAGGTCTTTCGCAAAGGAGAGAATAGACGAGATACACAATATTTACAGGGTGGTGTACCAGAGCAAGATGAATTTCACACAGGCAGTTGAGCACCTCGAGAAGGAATTCAGCGCCACTGCTGACAGGGATTATATAATAGAATTCATAAGGAAATCGGATAGAGGGATAATAAGAGTCCGCTAAGCCACATCTATTCTGCCGTATTCCAGCCCTGGGCTTTCAGCCTGATCTCACTTCCGTCGTCACCAGCCAGGATATAGCTGCCTGCTTCCCCGCTTATGTGGCCGATTACAGATACGTCTTTAATGCCGCTTACCCTGTCATGCATTGCCACCGGAATCGTGAACAGCAGTTCATAGTCTTCCCCTCCGTTAAGGGCAGCCGTTACGGGATCAATATTGAACTCTTCAGCCGCCTTTGCTGTCTCGTAGTCAACGGGTATCCTGCTGTAATAGATCGTGCAACCGGCCGATGAGTGTTTGCAAATGCTGATCAGGTCCGATGCCAGTCCTTCTGTTACGTCGATCATCGATGAAGGCCTGATTCCTGCCCTTTCAAGTTCCTCCAGTACCGACACGGGAAACTCCGGTTTCAGCTGTCTCCCAATGAGGTATTCATACCCCGAGAAATCGGGCTCTGCAACCTTTTCCTTCTCGAACATCTTCTTTTCCCTCTCGAGTATCTGAAGTCCCAGGTAGGCAGCACCGAAATTGCCTGATACGCATATCAGGTCATTGACAGCGGCCCCGCTCCTTTTCACAATAGAATCCTTCGGAGCGCTTCCCACGGCAGTAACACCTATTGTAAGGCCGGTGAAGGAACTTGTCATGTCGCCTCCGGCAAGGTCGACTTTGTACTTATCACAGGCCAGCTTTATACCTTCGTAGAGTTCCTCAATGTTTTCAAGCCTGAAACGCGAACCCATACCAACTGAAACGAGAATCTGTTCGGGCTTCCCGTTCATTGCCCAGATGTCCGAAACAGCCCTCAGCACTGCCTTGTAGCCAAGGTGCTTCAGGGGGGTGTAGACAAGGCTGAAATGAATTCCCTCCAGGATGAGATCCGTTGATACGAGAACCTGCTGTCCGCCGCTGTCAATAATTGCAGAATCGTCGCCTATATCAGATATTGTCGACTTGTTTCCCTTGCGAATGTTTTCTGTAAGATGGGCTATCAGGCCGAACTTACCAAGTTGTGAAATTGATCTCATTTGCTCATTATATCTCTGCCGAAGGGGCTGAGTGCAATCGATGTAAGTTTAAAATGCTGAAGGCCGAAGGGGATACCTATTATGGTAATGCAAAGCAGGAGCCCGAATATTCCATGTGCGAGCGCTATCCATATTCCCCCGAAGAGGAGCCAGATCAGGTTCATAATTATGTACAGGCACCCTGATGCCCTGGAGTGCACGACAGTGTACCTGCCAAAGGGCCATATAGCAAGTGCTGCAAGCTTGAGTGTCTGCACACCGAAGGGTATCCCGACGATTGTTACGAAGAGTGCGAGGCTTCCTATAAGGTACTGTATGGCTATTACAATTCCCCCGAAAAGCAGCCATATTATGTTTCCAAGCAGGTTCACGGCTAAGGATGTTTTTATTATTCGAGTATTACTTTCTTATCTTTTGGGTACCTGACTGAATAAGTAAGAACAAGTTCCTTCGTCTCCTGTGGCTTCAGACTAAGGTCCCAGGTAACGGTACCTGCCTGGTCGGCCGTACCACCGGAAAGTTCCACTGCTTCAACCGTGATCCCGCTGTTCGACGAAACCGGGATCTGGTCGTTAAGCTTCAGTGCAACTGTGCTTTTCTTGTTGTTCCTTAATGTTATAAGCCACGAAAATGTTTCAGTTTTGTTTGAGCCTATCACCCTTGTGCTTGTGAAGTCTTTCCTCTTATCCCTTTTAACGAGGATACCTGCATCTGTGCCAAGCGACAGGAGCAGGGAATCGGAAAGCTGGTTAATGCTCAGGTCTGATTTGCCCACGAAGGCGTTTTCGAAGTATAGCGTAGCCTCGCCACTCTGCAGCCTAAGTTTTGCCCAGTCGCGGATGCTTGCCGTCAGGTAGGTGTGTGGGCTTAATTTAGGAGTTGCGACGTACTTGAATGCTGCTTCGGTTTCAAGGCGCTGCATCTCCACAGTCTGGAGTTTGCCGTCGGATGGAATCGAGTACGGAACAGCTATATCGAAAACAACTGTTGTCTCGCCTTCCCTCACGTTGACCTGCACCGGGCTGCTTTCCTCCTCCCTTGCCATTACAACGACTTCGCTGAGGTCTTCAGACCTGCTCTGCAATGGCGCGTCGGCTTTTTTTGCCCTGCCGTACGCAACGCCCCTTACCGGGGGAAGGGTGACAGGAACAAAATAGTCAACGAACCAGGGATACAGGTCGGGAAGGTTCCCTGCCACCCAGGGTGTTGCATTCGAGAAGCTGAGCTTCACATCCTTCCATGGAACGCCGGTTGACTGGAAAACATTAGCCTTGTAGTTTATTGAAACCGGCCTTGTAATATCATCAACTCTTATATCGTAGGAGGGGTACCATCCTGCATTTGATACAACATAGCTAATTGCCAGTCTTGCGCTGGCTGGCTTGTCAGCCGTAACAGTAATGAGGATCTCTCCAGATGGAAGCTGCTGCCTGCCTATCCTCTCTGCAATCTGTTTCTGCAGGGCGGCAATCTGTTTTTCATATTCCTTCACAAGCCTGTTTTTCTTAAGAAGCGCTGTTGTTACCTGTTCGATGCCGGCTGAATACATATCTGTCATCGCCTTCATCTGTTCAACAGTCATTGGATTGTCGCGCACAAGGATGGCCCTGTTTGCGACATAGAAGTTTTCCTTCTCCTGCAGCACTTTTATTGCAGCTTTTTCATCCTCGCTCTTCAGCTGCAGCTGCTCAACCTGAGCTCTCAGCTCTTTGACCTCGGGAAGGTCTTCGAGATTTTCAAGGTAATTATTCCTCTGGTTTACCGACAGGATTGTAAAATCTCCATAACCCTTAACCAGTATGCTTTGCTGATCAATATAAGGGGACAGGGCAGAAAGTTTAAGAACTGATTTTCCGGCAGTAAGCTGCAACGAGCCATCATGGCTGAGCTGGGCCCTGTCGGGGAATACAGTGACATGCTTAAGTTCCGCCTTTATTTCCTTTTCAGGCTGGGCCTGCAGGGAATACGAAAGCAGAATTATTGCAAAAACTGATACTGTTGTTTTCATTTCCTCTAATTTCAAATTGACAATCAAAGGTACAAAATACATGCCGTTCCGGGGCATCTGCATTAAGAGTCACTGTTGCTGACTTCCGGGACGGGGATGGCAGTTTCTTTTCAGGCTCGTCCCTGCAGGGCCCTTTCCTATTTCAGGATGTCGAGGTAGCTTAAACTTCCTTCAGCATTTTCTCCGCTTTGCTGGCCGGCCATCGGGCAGCCCGGGACAGGGCAGTTGTTAATTTTATGTTCCCTGTTGTCGGCAGGTTCCCAGCCCATTATGAGGTAAAGAGTGAAGAACCCGATAACATAGGCAACTGCCACATGCCAGCCCTTGCGTATCCAGAGAAAAACATTCCTTCCCTCCGGAAACTTGTTTGTAATTGCAACACCTGCAGAAGATCCGAACCATACCATTGATCCTCCGAATCCGACGGCATATGCAAGCATCCCCCAGTCGTAATGACCCTGGTCGAGACATAGTTTTGTAAGAGGGATGTTGTCAAAGACTGCCGAGAGGAACCCAAGGAAAAAGGCTGTCATCCACGATGCATTTGGAAGTTCCTCCACGGGCATCATTGAAGCGCAAAGTACAAGGCAAAGCAGGAATATTGTGCCTTTAAGCGCGCCGGGCACTTCCTTCCATGGGACCGGCCTTATGAATGCTCCGATCACTATTGCAAGCCAGACCCCCAGGGCAGGCATGTCATAGAGAACGTTTGAGAGTATGGCGCCAACAAGAATGATTGCCACGCTAACTATTCTCAGCCAGTCGATTTTGATGTTATTCTTAGGATCTTTCCTTATCCTGTGGAATTTGTCCTGCTGATGCGCCCCGAACCAGGCAAGGAAAAAGAATGCAGCAAAGGCTGCCACATAGGCATGAAGAACGTTGAAAGCGCTCACCCCGTCGATCCACATCATTGTTGTTGTGGTGTCGCCTACGACGCTTCCGCTGCCGCCTGCATTGCTTGCAGCAACAATGGCGGCAATATATCCGATGTGGACCTTTTTGTCAAATACAACCAGGGCAATTGTTCCCCCTATCAGGGCGGCGGCTATATTGTCGAGGAAGGACGAGAGTATAAATACGAAAACAAGAAGAAGAAAGGGTCCCTTCCAGTCATCCGGGAGGTATCGCGGCAGCACATCGGGAACACCCGACTCCTCAAATATCTTTGACAGGACGGCAAAGCCCAGGAGCAGACCGAGAAGATTCAGGATGATCCCCCATTCTCCTTCCCTGAGATGCTTGTCGAGAAGCTGGTCAGCCATAGGGGTTGTTCCGAAGAAATGTTCACCCATGTGAAAGCCGGGGTCGAAAATGAACTTGAATATCAGGAGAACCGCAAGCCCCGTAAGGGCCACAATGAAAGTCTTGTGATGAAACAGCGCCACCCCGAGAAGAATGAGTCCGAAAATGATGAATTCAACCCTTATTGGTCCAATGGATGGAACAGTGCCTCCCGAAGCGAAAAGCGCTGCAGGCATTATAAGAATGGAAAGAGTCAGCAACAGTTTCCTTAAGCCGGGAAATCTGGTATCAGGGATTTGGTTTCTCATAAAATGGAAATTTATTTATTGGACCTGGTTTGATGGGCAGCAATTTAAAAAATATTTTCATTCGCGTGGATGATATTTATTCTGTAATTCCTTCTTTGTTCACGCCGGAATGTCCTCCGGGACCCGAAGCGGAATATCCTCCGGGATCAGAACCAGAATGTACTCCGTAAACCGGAGCAGAATGTACTCCGGGGATTTCAGGACAAGTAACTCCTTTAATCCTTATTTTTTTTTATTTTTGTGTCCTCAGACATCCCGGCGCTTTAAGCAGGATGATTCTGACAGTTTTATCGGGTTGGCCGGTGCACAGATTTATTAAGGTAGGAAGATTTGCCTTTAAGGCCGGAACAAACGGGGGCCAGGGTTGTTTAAAGATAGGATAATTGCGTAGATGAAACGCTGTGATGGAAAAGGAACAGGATAAAATATTGAATGAAGTCACCTCCGGTGAATACAAATACGGTTTCTATACCGATATTGAGACGGAACGGATTGAGAAAGGGCTTAGTGAGGATGTCGTAAGGCTTATTTCATCCAAGAAGGAAGAACCTGCCTGGCTGCTTGAGTTCAGGCTTAAGGCATACAGGCACTGGCTTACCATGAAGATGCCTTCATGGCCGAATCTGCGTATTCCGACAATAGATTACCAGGATATTATATACTATGCCGCTCCCAAACCAAGGAAAGTCCTCGGAAGTCTCGACGAGCTCGATCCGGAGCTTAAGAAAACATTCGACAAGCTCGGTATACCGCTCGAAGAGCAGAAACATCTGGCCGGGGTGGCAGTCGATGCGGTTGTTGATTCT
>JALOMK010000361.1 GCA_025455505.1 Bacteroidales bacterium | reverse complement strand
GGGTAATCGTTATTATCTGCTCATCTCCGGAAGGGGTCCGCCTGTACAGCTTAACAAGGCCGCTCTTCAGATACTTGAAATTCGTTATTCTTTCCCCTTCGTGATTTATAACCTCGCCCTTCATGAAGGATTGTTCCTCCTTGTTGTTGCAGAGCTCCTGTATTGAATCGTCATCAAGATGTGAGAAAACCACGTCGCGGAATTCACATCCCTCGCATATGCATACTCCTTTTTTCTCGCTCACGTCAGGTTGTTTTTCACAAAATTATGATTTTCATTCTTTAAAACATCAACATGAATTTGTTTTATTGCCTATTTTCGCCCTTTTCCGGGCGCGGTGAAAACCCGTAAATTGTAACTATGATTTACAGAACCGATTACCATATTCATACCACCTTCAGCGACGGACGCTCTGCTCCTGGAGATTATATTCCGGCAGCCATGTCTGCTGGCCTGAGTGAAATAGGTTTTTCTGAACACCTTACACTTTTCAGGGAGCAGGAAGACTGGTTTATGAGCGGGGGCAGCATACCTGATTACATTGAGACGATTGCAGGACTTAAAAAAAACAGCAAGGGAATAATAGTAAGAACAGGATTTGAAGTTGACTTCTTCAGGGGCAGGGAAAAGGAAATAGGAGATTTTCTTGCCACACTGCCTGTTGACTATATTATCGGATCGGTGCATTACATGGGAGAAAGAACTGTTGATTTCGGACCGGAATTTTACGAGGGTAAAAGCATTGACAAGCTGTTCTCGGAATATATTGATGCTGTATGTGAGGCAGCGGAATCCGGGCTCTTTGACATCATCGGGCATTGCGACCTGATAAGAATCTACGGGTACAAGCCGTCAGCCGATCCCGCGAAGCATTACAGGAGGCTTGCAAAGGCGATGAAAAAGGGCAACACGGCATTTGAGATAAACACAAACGGGAGGAACAGGCCGCTGGCCGACTTTTACCCCGACAGGCGGTTTATCGGGATCTTCAGGGAGGAAGGAGTACCAGTCTGCGTAAATTCCGATGCTCATATGCCTTCGAGGGTAGGGCAGTATTTCGACGAAGCCTATGATCTGCTGAGATATGCCGGGTACAACGAGATGGCTGTATTTGAGAACAGGAAGAGAAGGATGATACCCTTCTGAAACAGACTGCCCCGGCTCTGTCTTCCTGGCTTCAGTCTGAATTTCATATAATTACGTGTTCAACGAAAATCTTTATGCCGATAGCAATAAGGATAAGTCCGCCGAAGATCTCTGCCCTCCTCCCCAGCATTTCCCCGGCCGATTTGCCAATCCTTATAGCTGTCATTGATGCGAGGAAAGTCACAGTCCCTATAAGAATGCCGGCACTCCAGATCATCACGTCAAGAAAAGCAAAGCTGATCCCAACGGCAAAGGCATCGATGCTTGTGCCTACTGCTATTGTCAGCAGCACCGCATTGCTGCTGAAGTCCTGAATTTCCTTTGCACTGTCGCGCCGCAAGCCTTCCACTATCATTTTAATCCCCAGGAACGAGAGCAGCCCGAGGGCTATCCAGTGATCAGCAGACCTTAGTGATTCCGATATGAAAGACCCGAGGAAATAACCCGCAACTGTGAGGCCGCCCTGGAAAAAGGCAAGTACAACCGCCACGCGTGAAGCCTGGAAGAAAAGGATTTTGTTCCTGACGGCGCCATACGACAACGATACGGCAAAAGTGTCGAATGAGAGACCTGCTGCAATGGCGAGAATTGTTATTATATCCATCAGGATAAGATAAGTGCGGCAAATATAATACTATATTTGAATCGGTTTACAAGTGTCAGATGAGAGCTGTAATACAGAGAGTGAGCAGGGCTTCGGTGAGTGTCGGAAGCAGGATAACGGGAAGCATAGGGCCCGGACTAATGGTCCTTCTTGGGATCGAGGATTCAGATGAAAAGGCTGATGCGGAATGGCTGGCCTCCAAAATAGCGCAGCTGCGCATCTTCGACGACGACGCCGGGGTGATGAACCTTTCGGTGACGGATACCGGCGGCGCCATACTGGTTGTGAGCCAGTTCACCCTCCACGCCAAAACCCGTAAAGGGAACAGGCCTTCGTATATAAGGGCGGCGCATCCCGACAAGGCAGTGCCTCTTTATGAGCTGTTTACCCGACTTGTTTCGGAACTTACCGGCAAAAAGGCTGAAACCGGAGAATTCGGTGCAATGATGCAGGTTGAACTTGTAAATGACGGTCCGGTGACAATAATTATCGACACCAGGGAAAAGGAATAAAAACGATTTTATAAGCAGATGCAGGATACGAAGCACACTACAGAAGCAGGAACCTCGAAGAGATCGATCCTGCTTGTGGCAACCTTTGCCGCCTTCCTGACTCCCTTCCTGGGATCAGCCGTAAACCTTGCCTTGCCGGCAATAGGCAAGGAACTGCAGGCCAGCGCCCTGGAACTGGGCTGGATTATCAGCAGCTTCATCCTCACTTCTGCAATATTCCTTCTTCCTTTCGGCCGCCTGGCCGACATAGCAGGCAGAAAAAAGATATTCACCACCGGCATTGCCCTCTTCACTGTAAGCACCTTCCTGATTATCTTTTCAGGTAGCATTACATCGCTGATTGTCCTGAGGATGGCCCAGGGGCTGTCGAGTGCAATGATTTTTGGAACGAGTCTTGCAATAATCACATCCGTATTCCCCCAGGGGGAGAGAGGCAAGGCAATGGGCATAAACATCACCGCAGTATACCTGGGCCTGTCGATGGGTCCTGTAATCGGCGGCCTGCTC
>JALOMK010000360.1 GCA_025455505.1 Bacteroidales bacterium | reverse complement strand
CACACTTAGCCCAAGGAACATATCAGCCCCCTTCATAGCCTCGGCAAGAGTGCTTATTTCCCTGGTTGTGGCAAAAAGCTTCTTATACTTGTTGAGATCGGTCCTCCTTTCGCTTACAACACCCTTGCTGTCGACCATAACAACGTTTTCCTTCCTTACTCCGAGTGCGACATATAGTTTCGTGCACGAAATTGCACTGGCGCCGGCTCCGTTCACGACTACCTTAACCTCATCAATCTTCTTTCCCGTTATTTCAAGCGCGTTCAGCAGACCGGCTGCCGATATTATAGCCGTCCCGTGCTGGTCGTCGTGAAATACGGGTATGTCGAGTATTTCCTTGAGCCTCTCCTCTATTTCGAAACATTCAGGGGCTTTTATGTCTTCAAGGTTTATACCTCCGAAAGTCGGAGCTATCTGCCTGCAGAACTCTATAACCTTTTCAGGGTCCTTTTCGTCAACCTCTATGTCGAAGACATCAACATCGGCAAAGACCTTGAACAGAAGTCCCTTACCCTCCATCACCGGCTTGCCTGCAAGAGTTCCGATATCGCCAAGGCCCAGAACTGCAGTTCCGTTCGATATGACTGCCACAAGGTTTCCCTTCGCGGTATACATATAGGCATCTTCAGGATTCTTCTCTATCTCGAGGCAGGGAAATGCAACACCCGGAGTATAGGCGAGACTAAGATCATATTGTGTGCAATAAGGTTTCGTTGGTATTACCTCAACCTTCCCGTGACGGCCCCTGCGATGATAATAAAGGGCCTCTTCTTTTGTTACTTTTTGCATGGCTGGCTTTGTTATTGTTTGTTTATTCCGATCAGGTCTCCTTTTAGCGGCATCTGTATGAATAAAATATGCACGCCGTGTTTTATACTATAAAGTTACTTGAGATGCGGCAGTAAAACAATGAAAAAGATCAATAAATTGACAAAAGGACCAGGAGCCACAAAACAAATATGTACTTTTTGTGAATATCAGCCTTAAATTTTGGAATGAAATTAAATTTGAATACTTTCAACGCTCTTTCCGGTAGGTATCGGATATAACAGACTGAAAGCAATGAGTAAAAATATAGGAATAGGAACCGATGTTGGCGGAAGCCACATAAGCTGCGCTGCAGTTGATCTCTCAACGGGAATAATAATGCGCGATACCCTGAGCAGCAGGAAAGTTGACACAAACGAGGCGGCTCATAAAGTGATAGAAGGATGGGCGGAAGCACTTTCGGAATCGATGTCGAAGTTACCTGCAGACAGGATCAAAGGCATCGGGTTTGCAATGCCTGGACCCTTCAACTACCTCGAGGGAGTATGCTACATTAAAGGACAGTCGAAATTCGAACAAATGTACGGTATGAATGTCGCAGAGGCCCTTCGCGCAAAAATGAATCTTCAGGAGAGTTTCCTCCTGCGCTTCATGAATGACGCCTGTTCCTTTTCGGTGGGAGAGGCATGGTCAGGAGGGGCTGCAAAGGCAGGGAAATCACTCTCTGTCACCCTTGGCACAGGATTCGGCTCTGGATTTGTAAGCGACAGGCTGCCTGTTGTTAACGGGCCGGATGTGCCGCCGAACGGTGCCGTTTATCCACTTCCCTTCAAGGGCGAAATGGTGGAAGAATATATTTCAACAAGGTGGTTCCTGAGGTCCTATAAAAAGCTCACAGGGAAGGATGCGGCAGGAGTAAAGGAACTTGCCGGCATGGCGCCCTCTGATGAAAGAGTGATGGCCTTGTTTTCTGAATTCGGTGAAAACCTCGGGCTCTTCCTTTCAGTATGGATAAATAAATTCGGGGCTGAGGTCCTGGTGCTCGGCGGGAATATATCGAACGCGTATCACCTTTTCGGACCTTCACTAAATAAAACACTGCTTGACCAGAACTGCCGCTGTGAGGTTACACTCTCTTTGCTGAAGGAAGATGCTGCTCTTACGGGAAGCGCCTACCTGCTCGACGACGACTTCTGGGATTCGGTGAAGCATATCCTCCCATTAATGTGATGCAAAATAAATAAATTCAGGCTTATACTTTCAGTTTCCACCTTAAACTCCAGCAAACCAAATGAACACACAGAAAGTGAATGTAACAAGGATACTGCCAGTACTTCTGGCATTTTTCGTAATGAGCTTTGTAGATCTTGTTGGCATCGGCGTCGACCGTGTCAGCAAGGACATGAACCTCAGCTCAACCCTTGCGCAGCTTATCCCGTCGGCTGCCTTTCTCTGGTTCCTTATACTATCGGTTCCGGTGGGGGTTATTCAGGCCAGGCTTGGAAAGCGTTTCATGCTTAATACAGGGATCATTGTCACCGCGCTCGGCCTGCTTGTCCCTTATTTTTTCTATACCTACGTAATGGTGCTGGTTGGTTTTGCCTTGCTCGGGATCGGCAACACCATTATCCAGGTATCGGCCAATCCCCTGCTTGTCGATGTAGTACCCTCGGGAAGGGGCTCAAGCTTTCTTTCATTTTCACAGTTCATCAAATCAATCGGCTCGATGGTGGGAGCTCCGCTGGCCGCTCTCCTGGCATCATGGTTTGGCGACTGGAAGCTGCTCTTTCTTGTTTTCGGTATCGTGTCAATAGCCTCGGCAGCCTGGCTCGGCACATCAAAAATTGAAGAAAGAGCCCCGGCTGAAAAGAAGGCAACTCTGGGATCGGCTTTCAGCCTTCTCGGTACAGGCTTTATATTTATTATGGTCATGGCAATCTTCCTTGTCGTCGGCATTGATGTCGGTTTCAACTCCAACTCAGGACAGTTCCTGACACGCCAGTTTTCAATCGATCCAACCGTGGCAGAATC
>JALOMK010000075.1 GCA_025455505.1 Bacteroidales bacterium | reverse complement strand
CTTGTGAGGAAATACGGACAGGAGATCGACAGGGAGAGCGCTTACGAGATACTTGGAAGAAAAGTCACCGAGATGCAACGGGAAGAGGCGGAGGAAGAGGCAAGGAAGGAAAGGGAGAAGGGGAGAAGGGGAGAGTGGGAGAGCCCTGCTCCACGTCAAACCTATGGAAGGACTGCAAGGAGGGGGAAATCACCCCAGGACCAGGTTGTAAAGGTCCTGACAAGCGCCACTTTCATCAGGGGCGTTTTCGGCATACTCAGCAAGGTGATGAAGAAGTAGCAGGCTGGGAAGGGAAAATAACTCATGTTAAAAAAGATATCAATCATTATGTTCAGGAAACTCCTCTACTTGGTTTTCCTTTGCCTGGCAGGGCTGATTGCCGGCTCATCTCCGGCATGGGGGCAGAAGCCGCTGCCGGCGGATTTTAAAAAGTTCACAACACCCCTCCTGGGTGAAAATGTGCTTGTATTCGATCCCTCGATGGATAATATGGAGATCCAGTCGGTGCTTGATACTATTTTCAAACGACAGACAGTCAGGGGCAGCGAGTTCAGCCGGAACAGGTATGCCCTCCTGTTCAAACCGGGGAGATACAGGCTCGATATCAGGGTGGAATACTACATGCAGGTACTCGGACTGGGCAGATCTCCGGAAGATGTTATAATTGAAGGCGCTGTCCGTTCAAATACGACTCACGGGAACAGTGTGCTTACAAATTTCTGGCGTGCCGTTGAGAACCTTACGATTGTACCATCGCCCGATTCAACAGTAGTATGGGGCGTGTCGCAGGCAGCCCCGATGCGGCGTGTCTGGGTCAGGGGAAACCTCCAGTTGTTCGACAAGGGATATGCCAGCGGCGGATATCTTGCCGACTCAAGGATTGACGGAGTAATAACCTCAGGCCCCCAGCAGCAATGGTTTACGAGGAACTCCTCAATGAAAAGCTGGGTCGGCGGGAACTGGAACATGTTCTTCCTGGGTGTAAATGGAGCTCCCGCCGAAGACTGGCCGGCGAAACCGTATACAACGATAGGCGAAACTCCTGTAATCCGCGAAAAACCTTACCTGACCTTTGAAGAAAACGATTTCTCTGTCAGGATTCCGGCCATGAAGCACAACAGCGCAGGAGCCGGCTGGGGGAATGAAAAATCCGTGAAACTGATCGTTAACTCAAAGGAATTCCATGTTGCACGGCCCGGTGCAGACAATGCGGCATCAATAAATTCAGCACTTGCGAAAGGCAAAAACATTCTGTTTGCACCCGGGATATATCCTCTTGACGAGAGTCTTAAGATTTCACGTAAAGGTACCCTGGTTATGGGGCTGGGCCTGGCGACCCTCGTCCCTGTCACCGGAAAGCCTGCAATTGAGATAGCAGATGTTGAAGGTGTTACTGTTTGCGGCTTTCTTATTGATGCAGGGGAGAAGAAATCGGATGCACTGCTGATTGCGGGCAGCGGGGTTACGGCGAAAACACACGGGCAAAATCCTCTGTTTCTTTATGATATGTTCTTCAGGGTTGGCGGGCCACATATCGGGACTGCAAAGAGCTGTCTTGTCATTAACAGCAACAACGTCTGCGTTGATCATGTATGGCTCTGGAGGGCCGACCATGGCAATGGTGTGGGCTGGGAGAAGAACTGGTGCGCCAACGGCCTGGTTGTGAACGGTTCTGACGTTACAATTTATGCACTTTTCAACGAACACTTCCACGAGTACCAGACTCTCTGGAACGGCGAAAACGGAAGGGTATATTTTTACCAGAGCGAAATGCCTTATGATCCGCCGTCAGTTGAGGCCTGGAAGCATGGAAATACTTACGGTTACGCGTCCTACAAGGTTTCTGATAACGTGAAGAACCACGATGCCTGGGGTATCGGCATTTACAACGTTTTTTATGATGCGCCGGTCGTTGTCGACCAGGCAATAGAAACACCCCCCTGGATTGAAGACAGGATCCGCAACAAGATCATTTTCTGGCTCAACGGCAACAAGGAAAGCTATGTGAAAAGCATAATAAACGGCAAGGGGGGAAGGATAGATGTCAACAACCGGAAGGCAACAATGAAATGAGACGGCGCTGAAGGGCCAGAGTTGAGAAATGCGGATTCCGGGAGAGGGAACAGACAACGTCAGAGATAAGGCCTGAAAGCTTGCTTATGATTCTGCAGCTTATGGGCATGATTGTTCCAAAGAAACCGCGAAATCAACGTTTTATTTTGATGCTGTCGACAAGGTAGGGTGTATCTCCCTGCCAGGGAAGCCTTCCGTTTTTCTGTTTGTAGTGGACAATCACCATTGACCCCTGCAGAGTATCGAACTGACGTATAATGTCTTTGTTAACCACGGTAAACATGAATTTCTCTGAGGCCAGGGCAACATCCCTGTTCGAGGCAACGCTGCTCAGGATCATCTCGCCCTCATAGGTCTTGAAGATTGTACCCTTGCTTGAGAATTTCTGAAGCAGACCGGCCCTGTAGCCCTCGCTGTAGGTGTAGAAGTATTTCCAGTAAATAAACAATACAAGCACGGCGCCAAGGATGACTAGTGTCCACCTTAATACTTTCCTTGTCTTGCTTAAAAACTTTCCCCAGGCTGATGTTTTTGGCTGCGATAATTCAGGGCTCATGGCTTTCGGATGCTTGATTTAACTTCTGGTTCAGGTCAGCAAATTTAAACAAATTTGATCCAATATGGTTCTGTATAAAAAGATATATGCTTCAAAATTAATAACTTTATAAGCGGAATAGATTTTTCTGTAACCACTTAAATTAATATGCAATGGAAGAAGAAAAAAAAGAAGAACCTGTAAACCCCACTGAAGAAAGCCTTCTTGACAAAGCAAGGAAGCTTGTTGAAAAGGCTGACGATTATATTGAGGAAAAGGCCGATAAGGTAAAGAAGAGCAAAGCTTACGGAGACGTTACAGAGGCATTGGATAAGGCAGAAGACTATATTGAGAAAAAGGTTGACGATCTGAAACAAAAGGGAGTAAAGGAAACGCTAGCCGATCTGGCTGACAAGGCTGACGATAAGGCCGAAGAAGCTATTTCTAAATTGAAGGACCTTGGGAAAAAGGTTGCAAACAAGACTGCGGACAAGCTTGAGGACATTGCAGAGAATATCAAAAAGAAAACAGGTGACGATGCTGCTCCCGCAACAAGCCAGGGTTCCGGTAATCAAACTGCCCCGGGCAGCACACCGGTCACAGATAACCCGGTTGATCCGGCAACTCCACAGGACAAAACGTAACGCAGTAATACACTGATTATTCAGGACTTCAAAAACAGCTTGCTTCTCCTTGAACGCTTTACTGGCTTCAGGCGGTAATTTTGACTTATTTACTTATCCTGACGTCCGTTGATCTGTGTGAAAATACAGATTCTTTCCTGGTGGATGGTTCATTTACGATTACGGCTTTCAGTTCTGCTCCCTTGACATCATCAAGCACAATTGCAGTCCTGTAATCCTTTTTATCGCAGACAAGCTGCACATTCTCGAATTTTATAGCGCTTGCATGGCGCACATAGAAGCCCCAGGCAGGAAGTTCCTTGAACATCGAGAACTCAGGGTATGCCGCCGCCATTTCCGGAACTTTGTCGAGTTCGTCAAGACCCACTTTTGCATAATCCGGATTGCCTCCGCCAGGGTAATGTATCTCGATGTTCCTGAGAGTCACATTCTCAATCAATGCATCGGGCATTCCGACAATCGAGGAAGGCGAAACGTTGCGGGGCAGATCTTCCACCGGCCCCTCGTAATTGTACCCTGCATCGGCCTTTGTTGCCGGCACTTCCGCGTAGACATTGCTTATTGAGATGTTCTTCATCTTCCCTTTTTTCCCGGCCCTGCGCTCGCCAATGCGAAGGAATATCACATTTCCCGTGTTGATCGATCTCAGCGAGTCGACAACTATATCTTCAACAACACCGCCATCGACGGCGGCAAATGTTATTGCCGACCTGTAAGTGTCGAAAACGAGGTTGTTCATTATCCTGATATTGCGGAAGCCTCCGTACGAAGCAGTCCCGAATTTGATGCCGTTGGCGCTGGTCCTGATGGTGTTGTTATGGATATATACGTTCTGGCAGATGAAGTCAGGGCTGTGCGACTTGAGGCAGATCCCGTCGTCGGCAGCATCGAAATAGCTGTTTGTAACGCTCACGCTGTCGCAGTCTACAATATCCACACCGTCGTTGTTCCAGTACGATTTGCTGTCGACAGTGATGCCGTCGATAACGACATTCCTGCACTGGTCATACTGCTGGTTCCAGCTGCCCGGATCCTTCAGGATGATGCCCTTTATCGTCACATTCCTGCAGCCCCTGAAATAAATGTTCTGCGGCCTGATTGTCTCATTGGGCCTGTCGTAGCGCAGGGGATCCTTCACAACTCCCTTGTGAATCAGGTCCACAAGGTTGTTTGCCACGGTGAATCCCTGCCCGTCTATGACTCCCTTTCCGGTTATGCCAATATTTGACTGGTCGTGGGCAAATATCAGCGCAGTCCAGTTTGTCTTTTTTTCGTAATCCAGGGGGTTCGGCGAACCGACAAGGATTGCCCCTTCCTCAAGCTGGATTGTAACATTCGATTTTAGATGGATAGTTCCGGTGAGGTACCTGCCGACATAAAAGACAAGCCGGCCGCCTCCGTTTTCACTGATGAAATCAATGCCTTTCTGTATCGAAGTGGTGTTGAGTGTTGTTCCGTTCGATTTGACACCAAACAGCGATGCGTTGTAGTCCTTTGAAAAAACCGGATTCAGGCATGATGCCAGGATCAGCGTAAGGAATAGATTCTTTTTCATTATTATATTATTGTCTTGCAGTCTTGCGGTCTTGCGGTCTTGCGGTCTTGCGGTCTGTACATGTAAAATGGTTTATTTATAAATAGTTACAGGCCCGATCAATCCCATTGATTGCAGGGGCTGGATCTTGTTCTTCTCATTTGTCCAGTACCGGGCAACCGGATTATCCGTTAGCGATTTCATGTAATTGCCCATTGAAGTTACGACTTTTATTTCAAGCCTGTTTGTGCCTTTTTTCAGCCTGTCGCCAATCCTGAAAAGTCTTCTGCCATACCATCTCACACCCAGCGGCACTCCGTTAATACTTACTTCTGCAAGTCCGTATACCTTGCCAAGATTTAGAATTATTCCGGCCGGTTCAACTATCTCAATATCCCTGCTGTAAACGACAGTTCCGGCGAAATTCTGAAATTCTGCAATATCCTTTAAGTTTTTCAGCTCCTCCATGAAAGTTTTGACTGGCGGACTGTTCCTGCAGTGTATGAATTCTACCTGCCAGCCCCTGTCAAGGTTGATTGTATCATCGCCGCTAATTGGCAAGGGGGTCCAGTGCTTACCCTTCCTGTTCCCGTCAAACACGAAGATCCTCGATTCAGCCGGACCCAGGTCAAGATCGAAAGTGCCGTCTTCAGAAATATCAATCCTGTACCTTTCCCCGTTTTCGGCATCCCAGATCCATCCGTACCTGCCGGCAGTGATGTCCTTTGAAAAACCGATCGTGGTCCGGTATGAATTACGTATATGTGAATTGACTATATAAACTACCCTGGAACCATCGTCGGCGACATACATGTTCTGCATAACGAACGGGTCGGGCTTAACTATCCTGAGATGCGGCGTGATGCCGAATTTCTCCTGCAGCCCGGCAAACCAGCCGATAAAATCCCTTTCGGGCTTTTTGATTAATACGAAGCGGTCCCCGTACTCCTTCATTTTATTTACAAACCGTGTCACCTCCCTGTCCCTGCTGTCATTATCTTTCCATCCCGGGGCACGAAAAGGGATTGTTTCAATGCAGAAGACCCGTCCTCCCGAGCTTATGAATGAAAGCAGCTTTTCCGCTGCTTCCGGGGCTATGCTTTCAATATTTGCAAGGATAACATTTCTGTACCTTCGCGGGCCATAACACAGGTAACCCTTGTCAACGGATGAATCCCTCAGTATCCGCCCGCTTATATAATCGCAGCCGCAGCCGTTTTTGTTAATGGCCTCCCAGACAAGCGTGAACCAGTCGACATGGGTAACCGAGGGAAAGGGTTCCATCTGCTGCCCTATCAGCCGCCACATATCGTCGAGAGGAGGCAGTATTGCAATGTCGGCGAACATTGTCAGGTTCTGAAGAAGTGCCGACATTCGGCCCTTGTACTCGTTGTAGATCCTGAAATATGGCCACCAGGTGTTGTTCTCGTTGTAATAGGCACCATATCTTATCCAGCCGGGATACGGAGCGTCGGGAGGGGAATAATTGAAGCCGTGAAATACCGAATGAGTGACCCCGCTTATTGCACTCTGGTCACCGCCGATTTTAAGATTTTCGAGCGAGGTATTGAATACTGTGTAGGTGTCGGTCATTTCCTCGCAGCTGACCAGCCTCTTTCCAGACAGGTTAGCCGCCGATGACACATACTTGTTGATCATAGTATATGCCCTGCCTCGCCTGTAATCTTCTTCCGGCATTTCCTCACCCACCTTGTGCTTCAGCCAGTTCATTGTCCACGACTCGCATTCCGGGATGTCGTAATGCAGGCTGCTTTCGAGTGGAAACAGACCCCTTCCGTAAGCCTGCGCTCTCGACTTTACTTTCAGGTCCCTGCACCAGCCGGTATATGTTTTGATGAATCTTTCTTCCAGGAGTTCTGCCTTTGTGAGTTCGAAGTCGTACCTCATTGAAGCAATCATGTCCCTGAATTCCGGAGATAATTCAGCTCCGTATTTCATGTCAGTGGCATTGCCCATGGCACCTGTTCTGAAAAGTACAAAGGGCAGGAAGGGGAAAATATCGTAGCCCCTGCGATTAACAAATTCATCCCTCATGTCATCCGTCCAGTTCGAGCCTTCAAGCTCCATGCTGTCAGTGAAGAGCGACCTGAGGTTTCCTGACAGCGGTCCCGCCTGCTTCTGAATAGTGTCAGACATCCTGTCTAGGTAGGATCTGACAGTCTTTGCATCATAATGATCAAGAACCGGCCCCGTGGCCCCGGGCGCCCCGTTTATTACCTGCATGAAGCCATTTATCCTGACAAGGGCGAAAAGGGCATGTTTTCCCGGGGGGACATTGATTTTTATTGTCTCATGTCCATCCTCAGAAGGGATGTCGGTTACCTGTTCAATATCTGTGAGAGGATCGGGGACGAGCTTCAGCGATAGAAGCTGCATTGTTCTTCCGGGGAAGGGAGAGCTTATCGCCGGATCGGCTTCCCTGAAGATCTCGAATTCCGAAATCTCATAATCCAATGGTCCTGTAAGTTTCTTAACAGCGATAACTACGACCTGGGCCCTCTCCTCAGGCTTGAGATATTCTGCACCGAAGGGCCAGCCCGACCCGACTATCAGATCGCAGGTCATGCCAAGCGTTTTAGCCTCGCCGAAAGCTACCTTCAGCATGTCTATCCATTCGGGGCTGAGCCATTCTATCGATTTTTTCCCCAGGTCATCCCCTTCTGACCGGGTTGGGAATTCAACAGGGTTTATTTCAACGCCGCCTATGCCCGCATCCCTCAGGAGCCTGAGTTCCCTTACAAGCTCAGCCGCTTCAACCTTGTTGCCGTTCCACCACCACCTTACGAAGGGGTGATAATGCAGTGGCGGGTCTCTGAAGACATCATACAGGGTCCCGGCGGCTAATGATCTTTCAATTGTTTCAGGCGCAATACCGGGAATTAAGCCGAAAGACCCCGGCAGGGAGAGGCCTGCTCCGGCCATCAGGCTGTCTGACAGAAATTTACGCCTGTTCATCTGCGATTTAAGACTACAGTAACCTATTCAAGAGAGATCCTGAAAAACTTCGATTCATGCGGGCCTATGCTCGGGACAGCGGCAGCTGAAGCAGAAACTGTAACAGCAGGAGCTTTATCCGGGGTTGTGAGTGCGGCAACATCCTTCCCGTTTGCATCGACCTCCCGGACCTTTAGTTCTTTCCCTGTCAGGCCATTGACAAGCTTAATGTCGCTGTGCCTTCCTCCTGTTTCGCGAAGCTGCATGAGCAGTGAATTTTCATTTTCACCCGGTTCGGAAGCCACAAGAATAACATTCGACGGCCAGCCTGTTATGAAGCTTCCTTCGTTCTTACCGTCACCGCTGCCGTCGCCGGGAAGTATCCTTGTGAGATAAGGCACCCTGCAGCCCCATCCGAATTTCGAGGCGTAAACGTCAGTAGGATCACCGGAGGAAGTGAAATAGTACTTCCAGGAGTGGCCCCCTCTCTGCTCAGCGTTGAAGTTCGTGACCCAGTAGTTGTTCATTGGCCACGAAAACAGGTTGGTTCCCTGTGGCAGTGCACCTGCCTTGTAACGCCCCGTGTTTATTGCCCCGAACTGCATAAGAGGCATCTCCGTGCAGCCAAGCAGAAGCTGGGAGTTGCTGTTCCTCACAGATGTGAAGGTCTGTACCGTATACCAGTCGTTTGAGGATCCGGGGATCTGGTCCTTGCCGGTCTCTATAATGCCGCCTGCCACTTCCGTGAAGTGTTTCCCCGCGTTAAGGCCGAAGGGAAAGGCTATGTAGAAGCTCTCGGGCTCAACGATGCTCTTTTTGACAATGGAGCAGGCGATGTCAATCCTTTTTTCTGTATTGTAAAGCCTGACCTCCATTGAATAGCCCCTGGGGTTGATTGTTGTTTAAGATTCTCCCGTGAATTTTATGCTG
>JALOMK010000359.1 GCA_025455505.1 Bacteroidales bacterium | reverse complement strand
TTGTCAGCCATTGCCATCCTGGTCCTGTATATGCTCTTGTTGCCAAGCCATGTGCTTTTGAACTCGTCAGGGCTTAAGTAGACAACCACTTTATCCAGGGGCTTGTCAACAAGCGTGAAGTTCACTTTCACTGAAAGTTCTGCAGCAAGCCGGAATACTTCTTCGTCATCTCCTATAAACAGGCCCCTAATGACAAGGCATCCCGCCTCATCCCTGCCGATTACTGTGTGAACATAGACAACCGGAAGGTGTTTAATGAAATTGGCTGATGCATAATTGAGAAGACTCCTTACGGGGTTGTCAGCCTTTCCCATGATCCTCTCCATGCCGTACACGGCACCAACGAAATGACTTTTGTTAATGCCTTCAGCTCCCCCTGTGCCGACAAAAAGGTTCTTGTTGTAGTTGGCCATTCCTATGACCTCATGCGGCACCACCTGTCCAACGGAAAGTATAAGGTCATGTCCTCCGTTCAGGACAAGCCTGTTAAGCTGCGCGGGCCATGAATAATCTATTGCCCCGTCAGTAAGCTCCGAAAGAAAGGCGCCCGGCACTGTGCCGGCTGTTACTACATCATTCCTCCAGTCATGGATCCTGAACAGTGAATGCGGTACATCCGGAAACATTTCACTGATCTGATGGTCCGTCATCGGGGCGTGAGTGCCAAGAGCCGGCAGTATGTCGCTGAGATTTTCCCCGTAATATTTATATACGAGGGAAGTGATGTCTCCCGCCCTTGAATGGAACCTTGAGAAGTCAGGCGGTACAACAAGGACTTTCTTCCTTTTCCCCAGTTTTACAAGGGCGGAGCATAGTCCGGATTCAAGGTCGTTCGGGTTAATTACAGTTGTTTCAGATCCAGATTGATAGTATATCATCACATTCAGATTTTCCAGTGCGGATGTTCAGGCAGGAAAGTTTCAAATTCCCTTATCAGTTCATCCTCATATTTACCTTTAAATGTCCCGTTAAAGAACCTGTCGAGACCTTCACCGTAAAGTCTCTCCCACGATAGCTCCTCCCTGCCGGGGTTTATGGGGAAAAAGAGCACTCCATTCGAGCGGGCAGCCTTCAGGTCGCCGTTTGCATCGCCGATCATCAGTATTTTTTCATCGGGGTATTTCCCCTTCGCTGCATACTTGAGATGCTCAGTCTTTGTTCCGTGTTCCTGTCCGGCAATCATCCTGAGATAATTATCGATCCTGTTTTCCTCCCATTCCCGTTTAAGGGCCTCGTAGGGAGTCTGCGACACAACCATTGCATCAGACCTGTCCTTCATTTTTTCAAGGCAGTCCCTGACAAAAGGGAAAGGAGTGATTCCGAATACCATCTTTTCGATGTCCTCGTTAACTTTGAGAGACCATTCGAGGGTCTGGCTGATAAAGCTGTTGCCTGCCTGTGCGGCATAGACCTTCAGCGCAGGGTTGCCCAGTTTTGTTTCCTTGTTTGTCCATTCGAGCAGCGGCGATGCATCGGGGACTTTGAAATTTCTGGCCTTAATTTCCGGTCTGTCCCTGAGGAGTTTTAGTGTTTCATTGACAGCGATAAAGCGGTTGCAGCCCCTGTTTGTCGAATAGAGGTTGACAAACTCCCAGGTTTCTCTTGCATATTTTGATACGGGCTGCATTCCGAAATATTTGATGAAGTTAGGGCAGAAGCATTCTTTCTGTTTGATTTCCATCGTATCAAATGCGCAGCCGTCGGAATCGATTCCGATGAAGAATTCTTTTTCTGGTTTGAGATTAATTAACTGGTCGTGTGGATTCATAAAAAGTTCATAGTTTACGTTACTTCTCGAAAGCTTCAAGCTGATACAAGGGAAGCTTTTTATCTGCAAATTTCATTTCAAGCCTTGCAAAGCGCTGCCTGCCGTTAATCATTGGCACAGAGGGCCAGTCTTCGCCGATAAGAGGCCTTACATATGAAAGGAATTCATCTGTTACATCATAGCGGTTCGGTGCTATCCATTTCTCGGGGAAAGTCCTTTCTGAAAGAGCCACTTTTTCGAGCGGCACCTTGTCGTACCTTACATTGTATATTATTCCGGGTTCGCGCAGAATGGTGGCCATCCACCCGTTGCCTTCGTTAAGTGCAATGTCTACTGCCTTCTGGCCGACCTTATATGCTTCATCGAGGTCAACTATTGACGAATAGGCTGTAGTATGCCTCTGGTCGGTTCCCATTACCTGTCCTCTTGCGGCTCCCCTGGCTTTGAGACCCATGCCGTTAAGATAGTTTACAACTGTCTGGAATACTGAATTCTGGCTCGACCCGAACGATGTGTGTCCGAAGGCATCCCTGACTTCTCCCAGCGAACCGACTTCGAAGCCTTCGCTTATAACTACAATGCACCTTCCATCCTGCTTCAGCTGTTCATTAACATTGTCTGCAAGAGTCTCGATCGACACTTTTGATTCAGCCATGTAGATCTGCAGTGGCATTTTCCTGAGAGGATCCGCGAGCCTTGCGGCGGCCGGAATATATCCTATTTTGCGCCCCATCGCCTGTATTACAAGAACGGGGTCGGCAGGACATGAGCCCATGTTCTCTTCGTTGGCGTTCTGGATTATATGCGACCAGTAGCGGGCAACACTTCCGTATCCCGGCGTATGGTCGATTAGTGTGAACTCGCTGTCGCCAACGTCATTGTCAATTGTCTTGGGGACTCCGACAGCTATTACATCAAGGCCGCGTGTTTTAGCCATTTCGCTGACCTTAAAGGCTGTATGCTGAGAATCATTTCCCCCTATGTAAAAAAAGTATCCAATGTCGTGAGCCCTGAATACATCCATTATCCTGTTGAAGTCTTTTGT
>JALOMK010000074.1 GCA_025455505.1 Bacteroidales bacterium | reverse complement strand
CGGCATACACCCTCGGCGGACAGGGAAGCGGTTTTGCTTCGAACCAGGGCGAACTGAGGAGCCTGGCTTCCAAAGCCTTTTCATATACGACACAGATTCTTGTTGAAGAATCGCTCAAAGGCTGGAAGGAAGTTGAATATGAAGTCGTGAGGGACAGGTTCGACAACTGCATCACTGTGTGCAATATGGAGAACTTCGATCCTCTCGGGATACATACGGGGGAAAGCATCGTTGTGGCTCCTTCCCAGACTCTGACAAACAGCGAATACCACAAGCTCAGGGAACTGTCTATCAAAATCATACGCCACATCGGCATAGTCGGCGAGTGCAACGTGCAGTACGCACTGGCACCCGATTCGGAAGATTACAGGGTAATTGAAGTAAACGCGCGCCTTTCGAGGTCCAGCGCCCTTGCATCAAAAGCTACCGGGTATCCTCTGGCATTCATCGCTGCAAAACTGGGCCTTGGCTATGGGCTGCATAATCTTTCAAATTCAGTAACAAAAAACACAACTGCCTGTTTCGAGCCGGCACTTGACTATATTGTCTGCAAAATACCGCGCTGGGACCTCAACAAATTCGAGGGAGTTTCGCACCTCATCGGGAGCAGCATGAAGAGTGTCGGGGAGGTAATGGCAATAGGCAGGACCTTTGAGGAAGTCATCCAGAAAGGTCTCAGGATGATAGGCCAGGGGATGCATGGTTTCACCGGCAACAGGGACCATGGATTCAAGGATATAGAGAAGGAGCTTTCCGAACCCACCGACATGAGGATCTTCTCAATAGCAGTTGCCCTCGAACAGGGGATGGATGTTGACAGGATCTATGAGCTTACAAGGATCGACAAATGGTTCCTCTACAAATTGAAGAACATAATAAACATCAAGGATGAACTTTGCAGTTACAGCCGTCTTGAAGAAATTCCGCACGAGCTCCTTGCACATGCAAAAATAAACGGATTCAGCGATTTCCAGGTTGCAAGGCATGTGCTGCGCTCCGGACCCGAAGATATAAACAACGACCTGATGAAGGTGCGCGAATACCGGAAGAAATCAGGCATAGTGCCCTACGTCAAGCAGATCGACACGCTTGCTGCCGAATACCCGGCAGTTACAAACTACCTGTACCTGACATACAGCGGCTCGGAACACGACATAACCTGTGAGAACGACAGGAAATCAATAGTTGTGCTCGGCTCCGGCGCATACAGGATTGGCTCGAGCGTTGAATTCGACTGGTGCTCGGTGAATGCAATTGACACAATACGCAAGGAGGGATTCAGGTCGGTAATGATAAACTACAACCCTGAAACAGTCAGCACTGACTATGACATATGTGACAGGCTCTATTTCGATGAGCTGACCTTCGAAAGGGTACTCGACATTATCGATCTTGAGAATCCCGGCGGGGTCATAGTATCAGTCGGCGGGCAGATACCCAACAACCTTGCAATGAGGCTGTACAGGGAGAACGTCCCTGTCCTTGGCACCTCTCCCGTATCGATCGACAGGGCCGAAAACAGGCATAAGTTCTCAGCAATGCTCGACGCACTGGGAGTCAACCAGCCAAGGTGGAAGGAGCTTTCCTCGGTTGAGGACATTTTCGGCTTTGTCGACAGGATAGGCTTCCCTGTGCTTGTAAGGCCATCCTACGTTCTGTCAGGCGCGGCGATGAACGTTGTATCGAACAGGAACGAGCTCTCGCACTACCTCGAACTTGCATCGCAGGTTTCAAAGCAATACCCCGTGGTTGTATCGGAATTCATTGAAAACGCCAAGGAGATAGAGATAGATGCAGTTGCCCGCAACGGGGAAATGCTTGCCTATGCAATAAGCGAGCATGTCGAATTTGCCGGTGTGCATTCGGGAGATGCAACCATGGTTTTCCCTGCCCAAAAGATATATTTCGAGACTGCAAGGAGGATCAAGCGAATAGCCAGGCAGATTGCAAAGGAGCTTGATATTACAGGACCCTTCAACATCCAGTTCCTTGCAAAAGACAACGACATCAAGGTTATTGAATGCAACCTCAGGGCCAGCCGCAGTATGCCTTTCGTGTCAAAGGTGCTCAAGTCAAATCTCATTGAACTGGCAACTAAAGTAATGCTCGGAGTGCCCGCTGAAAAACCCGGAAAAACTGTCTTCGAACTCGATTATGTCGGTGTCAAGGCTCCCCAGTTCAGCTTCTCGCGTCTTGCAAAGGCCGACCCTGTTCTGGGGGTCGACATGTCTTCAACAGGCGAAGTGGGCTGCATAGGAGAAGGATTCTATGAAGCCATACTCAAAGCCATGTTCTCGGTCGGATACAGGGTACCGAAAAAAAGCATCCTCCTTTCAACCGGTGAAGCCAGGTCAAAGGTGGAACTCCTCAACAGCGCAAGGGCCCTGCGCGAAAAGGGACACAAGCTCTATGCCACAAGAGGAACACAGCAATTCCTCCTTAACGCAGGCATAGAGGCTCATGTAGCTTATTGGCCCGACGAGGATAAATCACCGAATACAATTGAACTTATAAGGTCAAGGGAGGTCGACCTTGTTGTAAATATCCCAAAGGACCTCACCGACAAGGAACTAAACAATGACTACACAATAAGGAGAAGCGCCGTTGACTTTAACGTACCGCTAATCACAAATGCAAGACTTGCAAGTGCCTTCATCCTTGCCTGCTGCAAACTCGACATCGACGACCTTGCCATAAAGGCATGGGATGAATACTAATAAAAGGCGTAAAGGCATAACGGCGTAACGGCGCGGGGCCGGGAGCAGGGGGCAAAATACAAATACAGTATTAATGATGAGAATAAGGAAAGCTGCTGCTGACGACAGTAATGACATTATTGACTTCCAGAAGAAAATGGCCTGGGAGACAGAGGAATATCTGCTTGATGACACGAAAGTCACGCCGGGAGTAATGGCTGTATTTGAAAATCCCGGGCACGGGCAGTACTGGGTAGCCGAAGATGAAGGAAAGGTTGTTGCATCACTTCTCATAACATATGAATGGAGCGACTGGAGAAATGCAAATGTCTGGTGGTTCCAGTCAGTTTATGTACTGCCTGAATACCGCCGCAGCGGAATATTCAGGTCCATGTACCTGAAAATAAAAGAGGAAGGCGAAAGGCAGGGCATAGCGGGACTAAGGCTCTACGTCGAGACAAACAATGAAAGGGCAAGGAAAACATACGAGGCTCTCGGCATGCAGAGCGAACATTACACTATGTATGAATGGCTAAAAAATTGATAAATGGTCTGGATACCTGTACTGGCGTCAGTTCCTTACATCCTTATACTTTCATGGATCCTTTATAGGCTGCTGAAAACAGAAGCTTACAAGCCGGAGCCTCCCGGAAACACATTCGTTACTATCATTACTGCCTGCAAAAACGAGGAAAAGAACCTGCCGCTATTCCTCGAAGCGATCAGCCGCCAGGATTATCCTGCTTCGGCATTTGAGATAATAATTGCTGACGACAATTCCACTGACAAAACTGCAGCTATAGCAGCAGATTTCAGGTCCGGCATCAGAATAAGTGTTGTTTCAAACAAAGGAAGGGGAAAGAAGAGCGCGATACGGTCGGCAGCAGAAAAAGCATCCGGTGAGCTTATTGTAACTGCCGATGCCGACACGGTACCCGGAAAGTCATGGCTATCATCAATTGAATCATTTTATCACTCCAGTAAACCATCTCTTATAATCGGGCCCGTTTACATTAAGGCAGCCTCCGGATTCTGGCAGCGCTTCCAGGCTGTCGAATTCCTTGCTTTGCAGGGCGTTACGGCCGGTGCGGCAGCCGCCGGTTCAGCGGTGATGTGCAACGGTGCGAATCTTGCATTCACAAGGAAGGCATATATTGAAAACGCAGCAGGAATCAGGCCTGAAGTTGCAGGAGGAGACGATGTATTCCTTCTCCACAGCATGAAGAAAAGCGGTAATACAGCTATCAGATGGCTCGAATCGCCTGATGCCGCTGTCCCGACGCTTCCTGTTGAAGGTGCGCGATCAATGCTGGACCAGAGGTCGAGATGGATAGGCAAGAGCATCTATTACAACGATGCATTTACAATTGTGCTCGGCCTGACAACCTTTGCAGCAATTCTCTCGCAGGCAACCCTGACACTCTCGCTTGCTGCAGGAAGCAGGTTTATTTTGCCACTGGCAGTACTGATTGTGCTTAAGTCGCTCCCTGAATTCCTTCTGATAAGGAACCGTGCAAAATTTTACAGGCAGCCGGCCTTCCCCCTGCTGTTCATTCCCTTTCTGATATTATACCCCTTTTATGTCCTTGCTGTGATAATGATCACCCTTTTCAGGGCGCTGAAGGAAGTCTAGTTCCCCATTTCTGACAGGAACTTTATCCGCACAAGCCTTATCTCCTCCTCCTCAAACTCGTTTCCCAGCTCCCTGTAGGCTTCCTCGAGCGAGTCGGTCTCTGCTTCTTCCCTGAAATATGAATATATGTCGTGCTGGCGTTCCTCATCAATTACTGAATCGATATAATAGTCAAGATTAAGGCGTGTTCCTGAATTGACTATTGCCTCAATTTCCGATATCAGCTCCCCCATTTCAAGTCCCTTTGCCTCGGCTATATCTTCCAGTGGTCTTTTCATGTCGATACTCTGAATAATATAGACCTTTATACCGGACTTGTTTACAACAGATTTCACGATCATGTCGAGTGGCCTTATTATCTCCTTTTCCTCGACATACTTTTTGATTACCTCAACAAATTCTGCACCGTAGCGCTGGGCTTTACCGGTTCCCACGCCTGAGATATTCTGAAGTTCCTCTATTGTTACGGGATACTGTATTGCCATATCCTCAAGTGAAGGATCCTGGAAAATCACAAAGGGAGGGACATCCTTTAGTTTTGAAATTTTCTTCCTGAGATCCTTCAGGATGCTGAAAAGCTCCTCATCAACCGCCGAAGTTCTTGCCCCGAAGGCATTTTCCTCCTCGGCAGTGTCGGCATAGTCGTGATCCTCGGCCAGCATAAAAGATTCAGGCTTTTCGAGGAACTCATATCCTTTGGGTGTAAGTTTAAGCAGACCGTAATTCTCGATATCCTTCGTCAGCAATTTTGCAATAAGGGCCTGCCTGATAACCATGTTCCAGAATTTCTCGTCCTTTTCCTCCCCCGCCCCGAAAAACTCAAGTTTATTGTGCTTGTATGATTTTACTGCGGAGGTCACCTTGCCGGTCAGAATATGGGCAATATGGTCGGCCTTGAATTTCTCCTTAACTGCAATTATTGCTTCGAGGACGCTTACAACAGCTTCATTCCCTTCGAACTGCGACTTAGGGTGGAGGCAATTGTCACAGGCCTCGCAGTTTTCCTTCTCATATTCCTCGCCGAAATAATGAAGCAGCAGCTTTCTCCTGCAGACTGAGGATTCGGCATAGGATACGGTCTCGAGCAGGAGCTGCTTGCCAATTTCCTGTTCAGCAATAGGTTTCCCCTGCATGAATTTCTCAAGCTTCTGAATGTCGTTGTAGCTGTAATATGCAATGCAGTTGCCTTCGCCGCCATCGCGGCCGGCCCTTCCAGTCTCCTGGTAATAACCCTCGAGGCTCTTGGGAATGTCATAATGTATTACGAACCTGACGTCGGGCTTATCTATTCCCATGCCGAAGGCAATTGTGGCTACAATTATATCTACCTCTTCCATCAGGAATTTGTCCTGGTTGGCTGTGCGTGTCGCCGAGTCCATTCCTGCATGGTAGGGAAGCACCTTCAATCCATTGACTTTCAGCACCTCCGCCATCTCCTCCACCTTCTTCCGGCTGAGGCAATAGATAATTCCCGATTTCCCCGGGTTGTTTTTAATATACTTTATTATTTCCTTGGTCACATCCTGTTTCGACTTGACCTCGTAATAGAGGTTTGGCCTGTTGAATGACGACTTGAAGATATCGGCCTCGAGTATCCCGAGGTTTTTCTGGATATCATGCTGAACCTTGGGAGTGGCGGTTGCGGTAAGTGCAATTAAAGGCGACCTTCCAATATTATCTATGATCGGTCGTATCCTCCTGTACTCCGGCCTGAAATCGTGTCCCCACTCAGAGATACAGTGCGCCTCGTCAATTGCATAAAAAGAAACCTTTACGTTCTTGAGGAATTCAATGTTCTCTTCCTTTGTAAGTGATTCGGGAGCCACATACAGCAGTTTTGTAGTACCTGACAGCACGTCTTTCTTTACCCTTATTATATCGGCCTTTGTAAGCGATGAATTAAGAAAGTGCGCCACATCGTCGGTGGTGCTGAAATTCCTCATGGCATCAACCTGGTTCTTCATCAGTGCTATAAGAGGGGAAATAACGACTGCAGTACCTTCTTTAATGACTGCAGGCAGCTGGTAGCACAGTGACTTTCCCCCTCCTGTGGGCATGAGAACAAAAGTGTCGCGCCCCTCAAGTACATTTTTTATAATGGCTTCCTGATTTCCCTTGAAGGTGTCAAAACCAAAGTAACGCTTCAGGTAATCATGAATTGTTGTCTCGCTGATCATAAATACTAAAAAATGTTAAAATCATCCTTCTATCCTTTCCCTTTCCTCTGTGTCTATATAAAATTAATAAATTTCTATTCAAAAAAAAATATATTTATTCCACTTCCGGTAATATATGCTGTACCAGGGTCTGATATTGCCGGCACTTTCAGGTTTTGATTCCGTGACTGAGGCAGGGGATATTGTTTTGAAGAATAAGTTTTATCATCTTTACAGGCTGTTTTTCATTAGCACTCATAAGCGAAGCAATGTGGAAATTCTTGAACAAAGGGAAAAAAAATGAAAAGGAAATGTCGTTCCTGGAGCATCTCGAGGAACTGCGCTGGCATATTATCAGGTCTGTCCTGGCAATTTTCCTCTTCATGATAATAGCATTCATATTCAAATCTTTCATTTTCGACACGATAATCCTTGCACCCAAAAGCCCTGACTTCATAACAAGCAAACTGCTCTGCAGGTTCGGTCACTTTCTCAATGAGAAGTTCGACGCTGAAAGTTTCTCGGCGCTATGCCTTAATACAAAGCCTCTGCAGCTGATCAATATTAAAATGTCGGGGCAGCTAACCACTCACATTGCAGTTGCAATGGTTGCCGGGGTAATACTTGCATTTCCTGTAATTTTGTGGGAATTCTGGCAGTTCTTCAAACCGGCTCTTCACAGCAATGAAGCCAGGTATGCACAGGGAGCCGTAATGGCTGCTTCACTTCTGTTTTTTACCGGGGTTTTGTTCGGTTATTTCATTCTTTCTCCCCTTTCATTCCATTTCCTGGGATCATATGAAATTAGTCCGGAAGTCACAAACCAGATCAATGTACGATCATACATAGGCACACTTTCATCATTGTGCCTGGCCACCGGAGCGATATTTGAACTTCCAATCCTCGCTTTCTTCCTGACCAAAATAGGGCTTGTAACTCCGGCCTTTCTCAGGAAGTACAGGAAGCATGCGATTGTAGTAATTTTTATTCTGTCGGCAATAATCACTCCTCCCGATGTTTTTTCACAGACTCTTGTAAGTATCCCTCTTCTCATACTTTATGAGGTTAGCATAGTAATCTCCGGCAGGGTAATGAAAAAGAAGGAAAAAGCGCATGATGAATTCATGAAAGACTGAAAAGAATTGTTTCAGGACGAAAATTAACCACGACATGAGACTGTACACCGAAGACCTTGTCAAGAAATACCGCAGCAGGACAGTTGTTGATCACGTGTCGGTCGAAGTTGAACAGGGTGAGATCGTCGGTCTTCTCGGTCCCAACGGCGCAGGCAAGACAACTACATTCTATATGATAGTCGGGCTAATACGGCCGAAAGAGGGCAGGATAATGCTCGAAGGCGAAGACATCACGCTCCTTCCTGTATACAAGAGAGCACGCCTCGGAATAGGCTACCTTGCACAGGAAGCCTCGGTGTTCAGGAATATGACAGTGGAGGATAACATCAGGGCAGTGCTCCAGTTGTCGAATCTTCATGTTACAGAACAGGAAGAAAGGCTCGAAAACCTCCTTGGCGAATTCGGCCTTAATAAAATAAGAAGGAACAAGGGCATACAGCTTTCAGGCGGGGAGAGAAGACGGACAGAGATAGCCCGGGCCCTGGCCCTCAAGCCTAAATTCATCCTCCTCGACGAACCCTTTGCAGGTGTCGACCCCATTGCAGTGGAAGATATCCAGGAGATAGTATCAAAACTGAGGGATAAACAAATAGGAATTCTTATTACCGACCACAATGTCCATGAGACCCTTTCAATAACCGACAGGGCTTATCTCCTTTTTGAGGGAAGGATACTTAAATCGGGCACTGCTTCGCAACTTGCAGAAGATGAGCATGTAAGAAAAGTATACCTCGGCAAGAACTTCGAGTTGCGCAGGTAATATTCCCTCTTTGAATTGACAATAATTTATTGTACCTTTGCGCAGTTTTTTCCGCGGATGTGTCGTAATTGGTAGCCGAGCAAGACTTAGGATCTTGTGTCTTCGTGACGTGGGGGTTCGAGTCCCTTCATCCGCACTAAATTCAAACCGTCCGGAATAATCTACAATTTGTTCCGGCGGTTTTAATATTAACTGTTATCTGAAATGAACATTACCAGAGAAAACATCAGCGAACTTAATGCTGTGCTGAAGATTGACATTGTAAAAGCTGACTATGACGAAAAAGTCGAAAAC
>JALOMK010000073.1 GCA_025455505.1 Bacteroidales bacterium | reverse complement strand
GAGGGAAGGAAATATGTCAGGCTTGTCACTGAGGGTACTTATTCGGATTCAACAGGTGCCAGCAGGGAGCTTTTTGCCGAAGTAATTGTGAATAAGTCAAACGCAGGGATCCTGCTCCGAAAGCTCAAAAAGTCGGCCCCGATGGAGAAATTCAGCGGACCTGTTGAGGTAAGGATGACAAGTTCCTCGGGCCAGGAACTGCTCATGACCTCCACAAGAGGGTGGAACAGTACCGGGGGCATCATGCTCGAACGCAACAATAATGATTACAGCCGGTTCAGGATCTTTCTCCTCGAGAATACCGGCAACGTGAATATGGAGATAACCGACCCACAATCTGGCAAATATAGTTTCAGCTTCAGCCTCGACGGTTTCAGCGATGCCTTCACCGGAATCTGAAAACCCGAATCGGCTAACGGCAAAACAAAGCATTGGAAGGCACTCTGCCTCGGGATCTGAAAACTCAAATCTCCTGATTAATACAATTGGCAGGCACTCCGCTTTGGCGTTTAAAATGCAGATTGCCTAATAACAAACCACAGATGTGGCCTGCAATCCGTCACGGCAGCAGATACCCAAAAGAACGCTGAAAAAGCATTTCCCTGTAAACTGATGAGTAAACAAGTCCGTCCTGGTTTTGTTATACAATTGAATTAGTGTTGAATTATTATTGAGCATTTACAAATATGAAACTGATATTGACTATATTACTGATAAGCATACTTGTCATGTTCGTCATCCGTCCTTTTACAGCAATTGCATCAGGTAATACCGAGCAACAGAAATACCGCGTCGTGCGGGCATTCAAGGATTTTGAGATACGGTTTTATCCCTCTGCCACGCTTGCAACAATAAGCTCCGATGCGAAAAACTACAAGGAACTGTCAGGTCCGGGATTCAGAAAACTGGCGGGGTATATCTTCGGAGGCAATGAATCAAATACAAAGATTTCAATGACAGCACCTGTCCATATGGATGTAAATGATTCTGAGTCGAGCATGAGCTTTGTCATGCCTTCAGGCTATACGAAGAACAACCTACCTGCACCCGATGACCCCGCTGTGAAGATAACCCAGACAAGCGACGAATATGTTGCCGCAATAAGGTTCGGCGGTTATGCCTCAGACAGCGATCTGAAATCCTGGTCTGAAAAGCTTCATGGGCTTCTTAAGGAAAACGGGATAACTCCGCTTGGCAACTTCAGGTTCCTGGGCTATAATCCTCCCTACCAGTTTGCCGGCAGAAGGAATGAAATAATCGTCAAAGTTGACTGGAAGGAAAACAGCAGGTAGGATCAGTCCTGCAATATTGGTTATAATAATTTTTAAAGAACAAAAAAATGAATCTCAATAGAAGACTTTATATCCCATTGATAGTTCTAATGTTATCCATGTCAATCAATATGGCATCCCTTAAAGGGCAGTTTTCCCTTGACATCGAAACAGGTGCTGTGACGACAGGTTATAATGATGTCCGCATCCCGGGCGACCTGGGCACCTTCTTTTCGCTGAAAGATGACCTTATTCCGAAAACCGAGCTCTTCCTGCGCCTGAGAGCAAGCTATACCCTGAAATCGCGACATACATTTTCGCTTTTATATGCTCCCCTTGAAACAGTGTCGAAAGGAAAAGTACCCAACGATATCCTGTTCGAAGGCGTTACGTTCCCGGCAAACACCGACCTTGAAGGGACTTATAAATTCAATTCTTACAGGTTTACATATCGCTACGGGATTGTCATGAAGCCAAAGTTTGAGTTTGGTCTGGGGTTTACAGCAAAGATCAGGGATGCAAAAATAGCCCTGGCCTCTGCCAGCGACGAAAGTGTGAAGACAAATGTAGGATTCGTGCCGATAATAAATTTCAGGATGTTTGTAAAGCCCGGAGAAAAATTTGGGATCCTCCTTGAAGGCGACGCCCTTGCGGCACCGCAGGGAAGAGCAGAAGATATACTGCTGGCAGCAACCTACAAGATCTCTGAACGGCTTGAGCTTAAAGCCGGCTACCGGATCCTGGAAGGAGGGGCTGACAATGCCGAGGTTTACAATTTCGCCCTGTTCAACTATGCTGCCGTCGGGCTTCTGATAAAACTCTGAAAAAATATCCCTTGATGATTTCCTCGAAGACCAGTGGTTCCTCAGGGATAGTCCGGACGATCCCGCAGAGATGAATATTCCCTGAACAGTGTATTGAGTTGAGGTCGCAGGCAGCACTCTTTTTTTATATTCCCGTACACGCAAGATCATCAGGAATCCTTTTCCCCGGGGCTCAGGTTTTCAATGAATTCCAGAAAATCAAGTTTTATCAATCCCCAGTGTTTCCCTTTTAAACATCTCGGCTCAAAGTCGTCATCTGCTGACTCAAATGCTGACAGGCTTTTAATAATCAGTTCGGGATCATGCGAAAAAGGATACCGTTGTTTATGGAATGAAATAATATCGGTCAAGGGATAATCATCAATGAATTCATGGATGTCCCAGAAATCCTTTTTCCTGCCGTTATTGGAAATTGATTCGATCTTCATTGCCAGGATATCAGGTATTGATGCAATTCTTAATCCTTCGATCGATACAGGATCATTTATGAACTTATCAGTGTAATACAGGTCCAGTTTTAAGCTGGCATACGGGTCTTTACCAATGAAATATGATTTCCCTGGACCAGCTATTCCATCCTCACCTGCATCAACATAATTAAATGTCTTTCTTAAGAAACTGTCAATATCGACGAAATTAACTGAACCATAGACAGAATCAGTGAACAAGTCAATATCGATTGATTCCCTGTGTCCCCTGTATAAACTAAGGGCTGTACCTCCGACCAGCCTGAATTCCCTGAATTCTCCTGCATTCATAATAGTTTTAAGCGAGTCAAGCAGGAATAAATCAACAGCGCTATAATGAAGGATATTTTTCATTCAATTTAGTTTCTGCATAAGAGTCCGGCAAACCATAAAACCGGATTATTTCATTTTTTTCGACCTCGTTCCCCCTTTCAAAAACTCTTTTAATAACCGCATCCTTCTGCCTTTCCCAGTCTATTTTTTCAATATCCGTATCCCAGAACAACACCGGTCTCAGGCGTGTAAGATCAGGGCGTGACTTGCGCAAAGCCCCTTTATGAACTTTAATATCATGATAAACCTGTAACATCATTAAAAATCCTTCCTCGAATCCCAAAGCATTTTCAATCCTTAAAGCAAGTTCGGTATTCATTTTTCTCCTGCCCTTAATAATGGAGCCCAGTGTCTGAGGATATTCTTCTACTGAAATTGCAAACCTGCCCTTTGCCAGCTTCCTTTTCCTGAGCTCCCGATCGAGAATCAAACCGGGATGTATGCCTTTTAAAATCTCGAGTGATTTTTCCATAGCGCAAATATAAACATTATTGTTTACATATTATTGTTTGTTTTCAAAATTCCTTTCATCAGATGATCTGCAAAGCAATTATCAATTGATTTTTTAAATCTATAGATGTTATTCTCCCCGATTTATTAGATTTATAATACGTAATTGGATGAACCACTGTTTTGACTTGAAGAAAACTTCCCCTGATGAAAAAAACTATCATTTCGTTGTATTTACTCGCAATCTGCGCCTGCGCGGCACAGGGCCAGGCAGATAAAATACAAATAAGCTTTAAGGAAGACATGACTATGGTGTCAGAAGGCGAAAACGGCCTCCTGCTCGTTAATGTTTCGCCTGAGGATTTGAATAAAATCAAAGCCAGGGGCCATGTAAGCTACAGCGACTTTGGTGCAAAGGGCGACGGCAAAACGGATGATATCGACGCAGTGGCTGCTGCCCACGCTGTCGCCAACGACCAGGGCCTGAAAGTAAAGGCCGGCGATGGAGAGACTTATTATTTAAGCGGGAAAAACCGCACGGCAGTAATCCGTACCGACACTGATTTCGGCACTGCCTCCTTTGTAATCGACGACAGGGAAGTAATGAACCGGAATGCAAATATTTTCATTGTAAGTTCCGGGATGAAAGCGTTCAGGCCGGAGGGAATAACAAGCCTCAGGAGGAACCAGGTTAAAATTGATGCTACCTTTCCCTCAACATGCCTCATCACTGTCACAAATTCAAATGTAAAACGCTATATACGCTTTGGCCCCAACCAGAATAACGGCTCATCACAGACTGACATTTTCATCGTTGACAGGGATGGAAACATAGATATGAACGCACCTATCGTCTGGGATTTTGACAAGATCACCGATATTTCGGCCCTTCCTGTCGATGAAACAAAGCTTACAATCACCGGGGGCCGCTTCACTACAATAGCAAACAATGCAGAATCCAAATACAACTATTACAGCAGGGGAATAGCCATCAGGCGATCGAATGTAACAGTTAACGGTCTCGAACACCGGGTCACCGGCGAAGGAGACCACGGGGCGCCTTACGGAGGCTTCATAAATGTCGGTGATTGTGCTTATGTAACCGTGCGCAATACCCTCTTTACAGGACACAAGGTATACCAGACTACAGGTTCCGCGGGGGTCACTGTATCAATGGGGACCTATGACATATCAGTAAACAGGGCACTGAATGTTTCATTTGTGAACTGCAGCCAGACAAACGACATAAACGACAGCGGCTACTGGGGCATACTGGGATCGAATTACAGCAAGAACCTCCTCTACGACAACTGCACTTTTTCGCGCTTCGATGCACATATGGGAGTCGCAAATGCAACTATCCGCAACTCGCGGCTCGGTCACCAGGGAATAAATGCAATCGGCAGCGGGACCTTCCTGGTTGAAAATTCGACGATATACAGCAGGAACCTCATCAACCTGCGCTCAGATTACGGGAGCACCTGGCAGGGAGAGTTTATAATCCGCAACTGCGTTTTCGCTCCCTCGGGAGGAAAGCCTTCGGGTGCAAGCATAATAGGAGGATCGTATTCAGGCCAGCATGATTTCGGATACACATGCCATATGCCCGAACGGATAACGATTGAGAACCTGCAGATCAACGACTCCGCGCACAGGGACGACTACAAAGGCCCCGTGATCTTTGCAAATTTCAACCCGAAAATGACTGACGAATCGTATGTTGAGAAGTACCCCTATGTTATAACAAAACAAGTGACACTCAGGAATGTGACAATCGGCAGCGGCAAGCCCCTGAGGGTCAGCGACAATCCATTCATGTTCAGGAAGGTTAAAGTAAGTTTCGACTGAAGGCAATTGAATGATTGCATCCAGAAAGGTAAATTGATCGTAATAAACACAAAACTGAAAGTATCAATGAAAACTCAAGAAAACAGCCCTGATGGCATGGGAAGAAGAAGCTTTGTAAAGGTTTCTGCAAGCGCGGCGGCAGGCTTGCTGATATCCTCACTTGAAGGCTGGGCCCTTGAAACACAGGTAAAAAAGGTAAGGGTAGCCGTAATAGGCTGCGGCAGCGTAAGCAACATGTACCTGCCACAGCTCCTTGGATCGCAAATGATAGAGGTCGTCAGCCTTTGTGATATAAAATATGACAGGGCAAGGGGCCAGAATGAAAAATACAAAGCCGGTGCAAAGACTTACCCTGATATTGATACAATGCTTGCAGGAGTCCCCTTCGACATGATGGTAACACTCACCGACATGCAGGTGCACGAGGAACTAAACAGGAAGGCCCTTCTCGCGGGGAAGCATGTCTGGAGCGAAAAACCTCTGGCAAATACATATGCTGCCGGCAAAGAGCTTCTTGATCTCTCGAAAAGAATGAAACTCCGTCTCTGGGGAGCGCCCGCAGTTGTGAACAGTCCGCAGTTCGCTTACATGAGCAAGACAATTCGTGAAGGGAAGCTGGGAATCATTTCCAGCGCTCATGCCCAGTATGGACATACCGGTCCGGGCTGGAGCGCATTTTTCTATGAAAAGGGAGGAGGAAGCATGCCCGACCTGGGTGTTTACAATATGACAACCCTTACAGGGCTTCTTGGTCCTGCCCGAAGCGTTATGGCAATGCTTAGCATCGTTAAGCCGGAAAGAACCGTGGACGATAAGGGCACAATAAAGGTTGAAGCAGAGGATAATGCCCATATACTTCTGGAGCATGACAACAACATACTTAGCCATGTAATGTGCGGCTTCAACTACTTTGATCCCTATGGGCATACGGCAGGAAACCAGCCGCTGCACTCGATACAGATTTACGGCGATAAAGGGAATATGCGACTGCTTGGATATGACTGGGAAACAAACGGGGTGATAACCGAGACCTCATATGACGAAC
Organism: Bacteroidales bacterium; assembly: GCA_025455505.1. Lineage (GTDB taxonomy): Bacteria > Bacteroidota > Bacteroidia > Bacteroidales > VadinHA17 > LD21. Next base: position 2,440 of record JALOMK010000073.1, on the reverse strand, counting down.
CACCCCTTCTCGCCAGTACCGACAAGGGTGGATATGTATGGCAGGAAGGAGCAAGAGTGGTGGGAGAAAGCCTTGTTTCAGGCATTGAACCGAAAATCAACGTCGAACATGCCCTGCACGTGCTCGAGATTATCGAGGCGGCAAGGAAATCGCAGCAGGAAGGAAAAAGGATAAAACTCGTATCCTCCTTTCCCTTCCCGGTGATAAGATAAATTCCCCGGACTCCGGAATTTACTTTTCTTCCTTCACCCTGACTCCCTCAACATCGAACATGCTCATCAGGTTCCCGGTGACGTTGTCCTCGTCCTTCTTTTCCATAAGAACGCTGATGTCATAACCCCCGGCGCTGAAGTATACAGTTGCCTTTGTTTCGGAAACTTCTGTACTGCTGATCGTTGCTATCTCGTTACCCGATGTGTCCTGTACGGCTCCTGCAAGCTTACCATCCTTGTTTGCGAGGATGAAGACCATTTTCGTATCACCGTCGGGCAGTCCCTTCATGAGCATCTTCCACTTGCCTGAAAAATAGTCAATCCCGGTCTTTGTCTGGGCGTTAACCGACACCGTAATGAGTAACAATGAAACCATTGCCAGCGTTAAACTTAATTTTTTCATGTCTGCTTTTTTAAATTGATTATTTGTTTTTGAATTGCTTTCCTGAGTAATCTGCATTCCAAGTAACCCGTCGTATTAATCCCTATAAGTGACCGGCCTGATAAGCGACTGTTTTCGCTCATTTCAGTTGCTGCTAACCGGTTTAAGCCGGGATATATGCCTGTTGCAGATCCTTGCACCTTGCGGAGTGCAGATACCCCTGATAAAGCAGGCAAGTGTGTCAAGGAAAAGCGGCAAAGGTGCCAATCCGAATTTTTCAAATGCATTTGTCCTTGAAATACCCTTATACAGCACTGACATGGCTTCGAGGGCAACAAGCGGTTCCAGCTCCTTTATGAAACTCCCCTCATCGATGCCCTTTTTAATTATCTTCTCGAACTCCTTCCAGAACATGCTTCCGTAGGTCTCATCCATTTTTTTTTCGAGTTCGGGATAGTAGTAATGGAGATCATAATAGAAAATGTTGTTCACATTGTACTCTCTTGCAATTGCGGAATACCAGACATCGATTATTACCTGAACCGGCTTCTGCCTGCTTTGCAGATCTGTCAGCAGATCGAATTGCTCCCTGTAAAAGATCTTCAGCACTTCTTCGAGCAATTCCTCCTTGTCCCTGAAATACTTATATACAGTTTTGGACGATATTCCCATGACTGCAGTAAGCAGCGGGATTGACATTTTTCTTATGCCATGCTGCATGAACAGCTCATAGGCATGCTGAAGTATCTTATCTTTCATACAGGGTTGGAAAATTAATTTCTGAAATATTTTTCCTCAAAGAAATATGAAAAAAATAAATTAAACAAAATTTTCCATAAATATTTCAGGCACTGCAGGGGATAGCATCAAATGCAATTGAAATTGTTGCGATCAGGTGACTGCGACTGTGAAAAGCCCAAAGGCCTTCCCTGGCATTAATCGTCATAGTGCTGTTAATTAAGCGCTTGCCTTTCTGACTATAGCCGAAACGCATTTTGCCGCTTTATAAGGCGGGGAAGAGATAAAGAAAATATTCCTCAATCAACTGCACAAAATATTATGAAAATCGTATATTGCTACCTCCTTTCAGGCTGAAATGCTTGATATTACGGACAACAATATCTGAATTTAGAACCTTAAATACAATAAACATGAAAGGCACAAAATTGAATTTAATTACTCCGCTTGCCATTGCATCAATGGCTATGGCCGGCTGCTCCAGGTCAAAGCCGCCTGCCCCTCCGGCAGTTGGAGCTGACGGCCTCGACAGGACTGTTCTTCCCATTAAGGAACCCGAGAACCCTGCAATAACCGAGCTCGATGCAAGGAACGCAAAGGCTCCTGCAAGGTTCGAGGTAAAGGCCCCTGAAAAAGCGCCCAACGTTGTCATTGTGCTTATTGATGATATAGGCTTCGGTCATTCCAGCGCTTTCGGAGGACCTATAAACATGCCGACCCTGGAGAAAATGGCTGCCAGCGGACTGAAATACAACCGTTTTCACACGACAGCCCTTTCATCGCCAACCCGCACTGCACTTCTTACAGGTTATAACCATCATTCAAACAATGCAGGCGCTATAATGGAAGTGGCCACTGCATTCCCGGGGAATACAGGCATCAGGCCCCTGACAATCACTCCGGTTGCCGAAGTGCTTCGTCTTAACGGCTACAGCACTGCCGCCTTTGGAAAATATCACGAGACACCGCCATGGGAAGGCTCGGTATCAGGACCTTATGACCGCTGGCCTTCCCACTCAGGATTCGACAAGTTCTATGGTTTTATAGGCGGCGAGACGAACCAGTGGCATCCGATGGTTTATGACGGAACCACCAGGGTATTCCCGAA